>CAYSPO010000004.1:0-50383 GCA_964432945.1 uncultured Peptoniphilaceae bacterium | reverse complement strand
GTCCTGGGTTCGAGTCCCCGAAGGCCCACCAAATGAAGGCTTAGTCAAATTTGACTAAGTCATTTTTGTTTGCTTAAATATAGTATTGATAGTGTTGATTGTTTTATATTGGATAAAGAACTTAAAACAAAAAGCAAGTAATCTACTTGCTTTTATTAGAGGTAATTATCTAGTCCTCTAAATGATCTATAGCATATTGTGCTTCTTCTGGTGTGAAATTCTCGCCATACTCACTGGTAAGCTGGTCATAGATTTCACTTAAAGACATATTCATTTTATCCTGATATAATTGTGCTTTTCTTAGAGCACTTTCTTTATAATCCCATTCTAGAGTTTCAATAGCATATAGGGAGGCATCTTCAGGAAAGTCCTCGCCATACTCGCTAATAAGTTGTTGATATATTCCAGCTTTTGACATATCTATTTTCTCTGCATATGCTTTAGCCTTTTTCAGTGCTTTTTTATATAGTTTTGGAACAATATTAGTTTCTTTTTCAATGTCTTTATCAATAACTTTTTCGTTTTTCATTTCATATGTATCTTCAGTTTCTGTTTGTTCTTTTTCTGATTCGCTTTCAGATACTGCTACTTTTTTCGACTCTGTATCTTTCTTATCATCTTCGCCGCCTAATAGTGAAAAGCAAGACTCTATTAGCATAAGTACAGTTACAGCTATAACCCATTTCTTTTTATAGAAGGGTTCTTTCTTCTTTGTTTCAAATTCTTTGAAGTCTTCTTCGATGAAAGATTTTTTTCCATACTATCCTCCTTAATATGGTGTATATTACATAATTATACTATATCATATATCATACATTGCTTACCTGTACTTATATTCATCATTATTCTTAGCAATTAAATCATATAAATATTTTATTTTCATATATTAGAAGCTATGGGTAAGTGGTAGCCTAATTATTTTGAGTTTTCAAAATAAATCCTTATGATAGGGGAGTAGTCTTTAAATAAAACAAGAGCAAGTAATTATACTTGCTCTTGTACTAGTATTAATATCTAATCATCTAAGTGATCGATAGCATATTGAGCTTCTTCTGGGGTGAAGTTCTCCCCATACTCACTGGTGAGTTGGTCATAAATACCATTTGTGGACATACCCATTTTATCTTGATATGACTTTGCTTTTTTTAGAGCATTTTCCTTAAAGTCACACTCAAGATTATCAATAGCATATTGAGCGGCATCTTCTGGGAAGTTCTCACCATATTCGCTAATTAATTGTTGGTATACACCAGCTTTCGACATATACATTCTTTCTGCATATAATTGAGCTTTTTTTTAAGCATTCTGATATTCTTTTGAAATTGTTTCTATTTCAGTTATAACTTCAGTTTCTATTTCGGTTATAATTTCAGTTTCTGTTTCAGTTTTAGTAGAAGTTGATCCACAAGCAGTAAGTGATATAAGTAATCCAGTTAATAATATTTTTTTCATATAATCCTCCTAGTTATGTAATATATTACATATTATAACATAAATCTATTTTTTTGGTCTTTTCAATTATTGATACTTTAAATGGAATTAGATTTAATTTTTGTACATAAAGTAAAATATGAGAATAAAATAATTATGCTAGCAAAAATTTTTATGTTCAAAAAAAGAATATATTTTATGATATTATCCCTATATTATTGAGTAACTTCAAATAAAAAAAGAGCAAGTAATTTACTTGCTCTATAAACGATTATTCTACAACATAATGTTGAGATACTACTGCTGGTATAGTCCTTACATCTCCCATTACAGTTTTATACTCGATAGTCCCCATGTATACACCATAAATAGTTAACCAGTCATCTTCTAATACTCTACCCAATTCTTTAAGAGTATCTTCGAAAACTAATATGTAAATTACCTGATCTCTACTGTCATTTATTGCAAGCCTTAGCTGAGTTTCTCCTGAATCAGAATTCATAACTTGAATAACCCTACCTGTATAAGTAACTTTTTTTAGCATGTGATCATCTGGATACCTAGCTAAGTCATCATAAGTCAATTCTCCAGTATAATCCTCTGGTATAAAGACGAATTCAGTTTCTGTTTCAGTTATAGCTTCTGTTTCAGTTATAGCTTCAGTTTCTGTTTCAGTTTCTGTTTCAGTTATAGCTTCAGTTTCTGTTTCAGTTATAGCTTCAGTTTCTGTTTCGGTTATAGCTTCAGTTTCTGTTTCAGTTATAGCTTCAGTTTCTGTTTCAGTAGAAGTTGATCCACAAGCAGTAAGTGATATAAGTAATCCAGCTAATAATATTTTTTTCATATGTTCCTCCTAGTATATAATATATAATATATATTATAGCATAAATATATAGTTTTTGGTCTATTTAACTATTGATACTTTAAGTAAAGCATACGAACAAAAATAATTATGCTAGCAAAATATACTTTATTAAGTTATTCCTATAATAGTAAAAGTTTTCAAATTAGAAAAGAGCAAGTTATTATACTTGCTCTTTTTTTACTAAGATAGATTTTATTAATTCGTTAAAATTTGGGTTTTATTAGGACTTATGTGATATAGGTAGATTTGCTAGTATATAAGCCTTTATTTTGGTCTTATAAGCCCTTTATTTATTAAAGATAGGGTTTTACCTGTTAGATTAAATTACCGCCCTTATAGGTCCTTATTTAATTAAGAAAGTGGAAAAACTTTTATTTATCTTGTATGGTCTATATGGTAGAATATTATCAGGTGATTAAATGAAAGAAATAAAATATCTTTTTACATTTATTTTAAATATGATTAGTTTTGCATTTTTACTTTATTTTTTAGTACCAATTGGTAATTTACCTTTAATAACCAAGATCTTATACATAGCTGGATTTATTCTGTTTCAACTGATCTACTTATATAGTGTATTAAAATTCAAACCAAATAATGAACTAAACCTTTTCTATATTCTATCTATAATCATTCTATTCTTTAATATTTTTGGAATCATAATCTTTATTTAAGATTAGTTCTTATTCTGCTTTATTTACAGTGGGCTCAAATTTAACTGAGTCCATTTTTTGTATCAAAATAATATCGCCTTCTTCTAGGAAAATAGTTGGCTCTGGTGATTCAGAAGTATTACCTAGTCCATGATCTAGTTTGATTTCACCGTATTGGTCTAGGATAAATATTGTACCAGCTTGGTCAGTTACAGATTTTATCTTGTATTCACCTGGCTTTATGTCAGTAGGCACTTGCCAAAATCCAGTAGCCAGGATATCTAAGACTTGTCTTTTCTCATGTGGAGTAAACTTTGTGCTTTCTATATCTCTAATATCAATCGTATAGCCATCAATTAAATTGATATATAACTTGCTTACACCTTCTTTTCCATCACCACCTAGAATTTCATCACATACCTCATCATAGTCATCATAAATTCTAATGTTTCCAAGATTTGAAGCTGTTATTTCATACCTACCTTCAGGAATAGCTTGACCTATTATATGGCTACCTTCTGGTAAAAATACTCCTTTAAATTCTTCAACTAGTTCAGAGTCTATTATTTCAAAGCTAATTGAATTGTCTTCATTTTCTTCTTGGCTTTCATTTTTTAGCTTTCCCCAAAGCTTAACAAGATCGCCTCTATTAAAGTCATGAGTGTTATCAATATTTAAAACTACTTCATCCTTAACTATTCTGTTGGGATCTTCTCCGATTTCTACCTCTATATAGTAGGGTGCAGAGTCTTCTGAGGCTAGCAGACTTTCTATATCCTTGTCCTTATTGGCTTCAGCATCTTCTTTTGTCCATGTTTTTTCGGTAACTTCTTCTTCACTTTCACTTAAGTCAGTAGCTTCATCTGTTAGGTTTTCACCTACTGGAACTTCTGGATTTTGATTTGAGCATGAGCTTAGTATTAATAATAAAATTAGTATTTTTAGCATATGTCCTCCATATAGTTTTTTAGCGAGTATTCAAGTATGGCCTTACTTATGTTTTTTATATTTACAGTATTAAATGACTTGTCCTTAATTAGTATTAGTTCTTGATTTAGCTGGTAAGGAGACTTATCTACAAGTCCTAGATTACTTGGACTTATAAAGGCACTACCCTTTTGATTTGGGCTTATTAGACCATGGACCAGGTCTAGCTCAATCTTGGGCTTCTCTTTCCAATTTAGACTAAAGTTTTGATTTACTAGATCTATAGGGTAGGGCATTTTTACATCTGTAGATAGATCTATACTTAGGATATCTTTTTGAATTAGTAGGTTTTCAATGAAAAAGTCCTTATTATAAATTGATATCTTTTTATTTTTCTCTACCTCATAGTAAATTGAAATTAAGTCTGCTAAATAGTAGACATCAAGATAGTTGTAGTAAAGTAGGTCATCTTTTATTTTGTCATCTTTAGTTTTTAAATAAAGCTTATACATTTGAACGGCTTTTTTTCCATCTAGGTCAGATTCTCTTTCTATCCCGTAAAGTAATTCTAACTTTTTTTGCCCTATAGCTGGGTAATTTGAAAAATATTTATTCTTTTTTAGATAGGCATATAAGTCTAGGCTATCATTTGCTATACTCTTGTTAATTTTATTAGTAGCTAGTCTTTTATTTATAAAGGGTAGGTCAAATATATCCCCATTAAAAGTTATAAGTCTGTGCTTAAGAGAGATATCGCTAATAAATTCTTTTAAAAGATCCAAGTCATTTCCATCTTCTGAAAATAACTGTTTTATAATGAATTTATCATTGGAATAGAAAAGGTAGCTTATACTTGAGATTATACAATAATCAGGGCTAAATCCAGTTGTTTCTATATCAAAAACTAAGTCTGTTTTTTCTAGGTCATTAACTTCTACTTCATGCTTTCTAATTTCCATAATTCCTCCCCATTAATTATATCAAATTAGAGAAATCTTCTCATTTGATTTATGGTATAATTTTATAAAGGAAGTGTTTTTATGTATTATTTTGATAACGCTGCAACTACAAGAGCTTATCCTGAAGTTGCTGAAACTATTGCAAAATATTTAACTGAAGATTTTGGTAATCCTTCAGCTTTATATACATTTGGATATCAAGCACAAAAAAATATAAATGAAGCAAGAGATATTATTGGAAAAACTTTAGGTGCAGGTTCTGATGAATTATATTTTATTCCTGGAGGTACTTGGGGAAATAATATAATCATTAATTCTATTTTAAGTAAAAATGATAATGGTAAGGTTATAACTAGTAAAGTTGAACATTCTTCAGTTTTTGAAGCAATTAAATCTTTTGGCGAGGGCCGAGAGATTATTTATTTGGATAATGATAGATTTGGAAATGTAGATTTAGATATGTTAAAAGAAGTTGTTAGTAAGGAAAAAATAAGTCTAGTTTCTATTATGCATGTTAATAATGAACTTGGAACTATTGAAAAAATTGAAGAAATAGGGAAAATCTTGAAAGTAAACAATATTCCTTTTCATGTTGACGGTGTTCAAGGTTTCTGTAAATATCCTATTGATGTAAAAAAAGCCGCTATTGATTTTTATACTTTATCTGGGCACAAAATTCATGGACCTAAAGGAATAGGAGCAATGTATATTTCTAAGCAGATAAACATTAATCCTCTTAATTTTGGGGGAGGGCAAGAAAAAGGTTTGGTTTCCGGTACTGAAAATGTACCTGGTATAATGGGGCTTGCAAAGGCTTGTGAAATTAAAAGTTCACGATTAGATAAAGACTTAGAGAAAATTAAAGTTATGAATGATTTTGTTAGAAATGAAATCTTATCTATTTCCGATAGCATAATAAACAGTCCATCAGATGGATCTGTATATATCATAAATGCTGCTTTTAAGTACATAAGATCTGAAGTGTTAATAAATATGATGAGTGATGATGGGTTTTATATTTCTGCTGGCTCTGCTTGTAATACGAATAAAAAAAGTAGAATAATGCAGGCTATAGACTTAAATGATGAATATGCTAATGGTCCAATTAGAATTTCTTTCTCAGGAAATAATACTTTAGAAGAATGTAAATTGCTAGTAAGTGCTTTAAAGAAAAATATAGATTTAATTAGAAAAATAATAAAGAGGTGATAGAGTGGAGAAAATTATAAGCATTAGCTTTGGTGAATTATTTCTAAAAGGGAGAAATAGAAATCAATTTATTAATTTAGCTAAAAACAATATAAAAAAGCAAACAAAAGATTTTAATATAAAAAATATTTACTCAGATCAAGGAAAGTTATTTATTGAGGTAGAGGATAGCCAAATCAAGGATTTAATAGCAAGACTGCAAAAAGTTTTTGGAATTGCTTATATAAGTCCAACGATAAAATGTGACAAAGATATTGAGTCTATAGAAGAAGCAGTATCTGAATATATAAGAGAGTACGCTAGTGAAACAAAAACATTTAAGATTGCTGCTAATAGAGCAGATAAGTCTTTTGAGTTAAAATCACCTGAAATAAATAAGATTTTTGGTGGCTATGTTCTTAAAAATTTTGAAGGTTTGAAAGTTGATGTTCATAATCCTGAACTTGAATTGATTATTGATGTAAGGAAAGCAGTTTATGTTTACGGGGAAAAATACCCTGGAGCAGGAGGTCTCCCTGTATCAAGTGGAGGTAAAGGCTTATCTTTACTTTCAGGAGGGATAGATAGTCCAGTAGCATCTTATATGATGGCAAAAAGAGGAGTAGAAATAAGTGTTGTTCATTTCCACTCATATCCTTTTACAAGCGATAGATCTTTTGAAAAAGTAAAGAGCTTAGCTGAAATTATTGCTTCTTATACACCTAGCTTAAAAATGTATAATGTAAATTTATTAGAGATACAAAGAGAGATTAACGAAAAATGTGCACCTAAAAATATGACTATACTTTCCAGAAGATTTATGATGAAAATAGCTAGTGAAATCTGTAAAAAATATGGTATAAAAATGCTTGTTACAGGTGAGAGCTTAGGGCAAGTAGCTTCACAAACTATTGAAGGAATTACTGCAACAGAGGCTGTAACAGAGTTTCCAGTATTTAGACCTCTTATAGGTATGGATAAAGATGAAATAGTAGAGAAAGCTCAAAAAATCAATACTTTCGAAACATCTATTTTACCTTTCGAAGATTGCTGCACAGTTTTTCAGCCATCTAATCCAAATATTAAACCTTCTTTAGATGAACTTATAGAGGAAGAAGAGAAGTTAGATAAAGATACTTTAATTAAAAAAGCTCTTGATGAACTTGAAATCATAGAGATAAATTCAAAGATATAGCTATGGATAGGTCAAAGAGGTTAAATATAAAATATTCGTTGATTATGTTTTTTTACTATATAGTAAATGCTAGTTTTGGAGCATATGGAACTATTTTTCTTTTAGAAAGAGGCTTAAGAGAGGCTAAAATAGGAGTTATATTTTCGGTAGCTAGTATCTTAGCTTTGCTATTTCAAGTTATTCTTTCTAGGCTATATAAAGTATTAAGTGAACTTGGAACAAAAGAATTTCTTAAAATTCTTACCATACTCAGTTTTATTTTAGTCTTAGGGCTTAATTATTTTAAAGCTATGACGACAACAGCAATATTCTTTGTTTTAAGTTGGGCAAGTTTTCTAAGTATGGTTCCACTATTATCATCTATATTTATAGAATTTAATAATATTGGGTATGAAACAAATTTCAATATACCTAGAGCTTTTGGCAGTCTATCTTACTCTATCGCCTGTGTTTTTTACGGTAAGTTTTTTGCCAAAGATTATTCTCTAGAACTGTTAACTATATTTATTATTATCTCGACCATAATACTATTCTTTTTAATTTTAAGCCTACCAGCAAGTGGTAGTCTTACCGTTGAAGGGAAAATTACAAAAAAAGCAAAAAAACAAGGAGCTTTTACTTGTAAGGATAAAGATGGAGCTTGTAAAAACTTCAAATGGATTTTATTGGGAGTAGTTTTTCTGTTAATTATGCATAATATTGGTTTAACTTATTTATATCAAGTTTTCCAAAAAATAGGGGGAGATAGCTCAAATGTTGGAATAGCAATAGCAATCTCAGCTTTTGTTGAAATTCCAACTCTATCTCTTTATGGTAAATTATCTAAAAAATTCAGCCACAGATTTTTATTAATGATATCTGCAATTGGATTTCTAGTGAAAACTCTTGTTATAACTTTTGCCACTTCTATTGGTGCAGTATATCTAGGGCATTTCTTCCAAATATTTGGCTTTGCTCTTTATATTGTAGCAGTTATTGAATACACAAATGAAATAATGGATCCTATACAAGCAATAAGCCAGCAATTTAATATAAACATAGCCTTGAGTCTTGGAGGTATAATTGGAAATATAGTGGGAGGTTTCTTGGTTGATTATTATGGAACTTTCGCTATGCTTTCTTTTGGGCTTGTAACTACAATTCTTGGGGTAATTTGCTTTTATCTTGGACTTAGGCCACTAACTTATGAAAATATTAGTAATAAATATTAGTATTTGCTATAATAATCTCAGCAAGAAGAGTAATTAGCTTGAAACTTACAGAGAGTCTATAAATGGTGGGAATGGGCAGGGGATAGCTTATGAATGGGCTTGTGTTTTCCTAGGGGAAATACTAGGACGGTTTAACTGCTCGTTATAGCAGATAAGTGGCATTAGCCAAAAATTAGGATGGTACCGTAGACAAACTGTCTGCTCCTTAAAAGGGGTGGTCAGTTTTTTTGTTTATTTGGAAATATCTTTATTAATATAATAAAAATTTGAAAGGAAATAATATGGAAAAGAAAATAGTTTTTAGTGGAATACAACCATCAGGAAATTTAACTATTGGTAATTACATAGGAGCTATGAAGAATTTTGTTGATCTACAAGATATGTATGAAACTTATTATTGCGTAGTTGACCTTCATGCGATGACATCTAGGCAAGTTCCAGCAGATTTAAGAAAAAACTCAAGATCTCTAGCTGCACTTTATATTGCAGCAGGAATTGATCCTGAAAAGTCAGCTCTTTTTATTCAATCTCATGTACCAGCTCATGTGGAGCTAGCTTGGGTGTTAAATACTATGACTTATATGGGAGAATTATCAAGAATGACTCAATTTAAGGATAAAATTGAATCTAATCAGGATAATCAAAATGCAGGATTATTTAATTATCCAGTATTGATGGCTGCTGATATTCTCTTATATCAAGCAGATTTAGTGCCAGTAGGAGATGACCAAAAACAACATCTTGAGTTAACTAGGGATATAGCTGAAAGATTTAATAATAGGTATTCTGAAACTTTTATTTTACCAGAAGGTTTTATTCCTAAAAGTGGCGGAAGAATAATGAGTCTTAAAGAACCTACTAAAAAAATGAGTAAATCAGATGCTGATCAAAATTCAGCCATATATATTTTAGATGAGCCGAATGTTATTAGAAATAAAATAAAAAGAGCGGTAACAGATTCTTTAGGTAATTTTGAATATACAGACGAGCAACCTGGCTTAAGAAATTTAATAGATATATATTCAGCCTTCAGTGAAATAACACCAGAAGAAACTGTTAAGCAATTTTCAAGTGAAAATTATGGTCCATTCAAAGAGGCTCTTGGAGATTTAATTGTAGAAAAATTAAGCCCTATTCAAGAAAGATATAATGAAATTATGGAAGATAAAGAAAAGCTAGATGAGATATTGAAGGCAGGCTCAGAAAAAGCTTCTTATAAGGCTATGAAAACTCTTAGAAAAGTTTATAAAAAAGTAGGATTTTACCAAATATAAATGAGAGATATTGTATTAATCCCTGGAACATGGGCAAGGTCTAATTCTTGGGGTAAACTACCCCAAGGCCTTCAAGATCTTGGTCTTAAAGTACACACACCGGACTTAAGATATCATGAGTTACTATATAAAGAAGTTGAAAAATTGATTGGAGATATTAGCATTAATGACTATGTGAATGATTTAGTAGAGTATGTAGAAAATTTAGGAACTGACACTATAATACTAGGCCATTCCTTAGGGGGACTTATAGCTCAGCTAGTGGCTGCTAGTGTAAAAAGAGATGGATTAATCTTACTTGGACCAGCTCCCAGTGCAGATATCTTTGCACTTTATCCCAAAATGGTTCATGGTTTTTATAAGCACTTTATGAGATGGGGCTTTTGGAAAAAACCTATGCCACCTTATAAAGACACTTATTTTAATTATGTTACAAATCTACAAACACAAGAAACGAAAAAAGAATTATTTAATAACCTTGTTCCAGAATCAGGGAAGGCTTATTCAGAGATGAGTTTCCCTTTCCTAGATAAAAACAAATCAACAAAAGTTGACTATTCTAAAATTAATTGCCCTGTTCTAGTTGTTACAGGGGACAAAGATTTAATTGTTAATCCGAAAATAGCAAGAGAAACAGCAGAGAAATACAGAGATTCTAAGTTTGTAATGTTAAAAAATTCAGATCATATGTATTCATCAGATAGGGTAGTAGATAGAACTATAAATGAAATTAACTTGTGGCTTGAAGAGGAATCACTTATCTAAAAAAACACAAGTAAAAGAAATTCTTTTACTTGTGTTTTTTTATTTATATTATTCTATTGCTTTTTTAGCTCTGGTTAAAACTCCATATAAAGCTCCACTAAAGAAAGCTGTAATTAATGAAGTTGGAAGAACAACTGTTAATACCATAGCTGAAAAAGAAATACCTTCAGGAAGACCTGCTATTTTTAGAGCAAAAGCTAAAAATACAATTCCACTAATTAAGGTACCAAGTCCTGAAATAGCTGCAATAAATATTGTTGATAGATTATATTTTTTTGTAAAAATGTTAGCGATATAATAAACAAATAGTCCAGAAATAACTTTGTCTATTATACTAGGAATTTGACCTCCTGGAAAAGTTGTCGTCAAGGCTGCGATAACACCTGCTATAACCGACACTGTGATGGCTGACTTAAGATTTAAATCTAAAAGTATTGCCAAAAACATCATAAGAAGTAAAAAATCTGGTTTCATTCCTCCGACTATACCTGGCACAACATAATGTAGTATAGTTCCGATTGCCAATAAAATTGCTGATCTTGTTAAGTTTTTTGTATTCATAATATTTCCTTTCGAAAAGAGTCAAAGCAAAATGCTCTTCTCATACCACAAAGAAAGGACAGACGTGATTTTAAGAAATAAAAAAACCGTCAACTCCAAAAGGAGCAGACAGTGTCCACGGTGCCATCCTCGTTATTTCATAAAATTAAATGAAATATCTCTAACACATTAACGGTTGTTAACCGTCTTAGGTACTTATTTCCCTAAGCACTAATAGAACCCATTCATAAAAACTATCTTACTAGGTTTCACCAACCCCTAGCTCTCTGAAAAGAATCATTTTTACTACTTTTTCTATTTAACGTTTGAAAACATTATAATAAATGATTATTAGCTTGTCAACTTTAATTTTCTATTTAAAAATATCTTATATGGTATTATAATAAGTAAGAATTAGGGGGTATTATGAAAACTTTAGCTATATTATTAGGAAAATTAACAGCAGGAATTGGAAATGTTTTAGGCAGAGGTTCAGCTCTACCAGGAAAACTAGCAAGAGATCTCGACAAAGACTTTTTAGGTAAGATTAATATGCCTAAGACTATTATGGTAACAGGTACAAATGGAAAAACTTCTACTTCTCATTTTATAAATACTATATTATCTAAAAAATATGATTTAATTCACAATGCAGAAGGAGCTAATATGCCTCAAGGTATTGCAAGTCTTTTAATAAAAAATATGGATATTAGAGGCAATGTGAGAGCAGATTTAGCTGTGTTAGAAGTAGATGAGGCTTTTCTTCATATCATAAGCAAGGATATTTTTCCAGAATATCTAGTTTTAACTAATATTTCTCAAGATCAAATAGACAGATTCACTAGTTTAAAAATGGTTGAAGAATTAATTGAAAAGGGAATTAGAAAAGGTACTAAAATAATTGCTAACGGAAATGATCCTAGTTTAGTTAATTTATGTTCAAGAATAGATAATGAATGTATTTTTTTTGGGGGAGATTTTCAAGAAAACAAAGCTGAATTTAGCTGTCCATCTTGTGGGGAAAAGTTAGAGTATAAAAATGGATTTTATGGGAATATAGGAGAGTTTTCTTGTACTTGTGGTCTTAAAACACCAGAGTTAAAATATAAAGCAGAAAATATAGATTTGGATAAAGGAACATTCACTATTGATAACTATCAATTTTCAAGTCCCTACAAGGCAGATTATATGATTTATAATTTACTCTCTGCCATAAGTTTAGCCAAGGAATTTGGAATAGAAAATAGTGTTATAAACGATGCAATCGGAGATTTTGAGATAGGTTCAGGAAGAATGGAAAATATTAATTTTGCAGGACACTCTACTATTTTGAATCTAGTAAAAAATCCAGCTGGTCTTCAAAGAACATTGGAATTTATTGCTAAGGATAAGAAAAAATATAATATTTATTTAGCAATTAATAAAAAACCAGCAGATGGAGAAGATATAAGCTGGCTTAGAAATGTAGATTTTTCTAAAGTTAATCCAACAAACTTAGTAATAGATGGGGAAGCTAAGGAAGAGGCAAAGCAAATATTAGAGAGTATGGCAATAAAAATATCCCCTCTATCTATGGAGGAACTCCATAAACAAGGAGACAAAACATACTTTTTAAGTAACTATACAGCTCTTAATAAAGTTAAAGAAGATTTAAAAACTTTAGAATAAAGAAAGCTGTCTAAAGTTTGCTTCAACTAAGTTAGAAGCAGTTAGTCCCAAAAGCCTATATTCATTTTTAGTAAATAAGTTATATAAAAGTCTTTGGCTTAAGTTATTAATAGTTTTATAATCATCGGTATACTCACTAAGGCTAAAGGATTTAGACTTTGATTTGAAGTTTGAATCCTTTAGTTTAACTGTAAAGGTTTTAGCTAAAAGACCTTTTTTTATTAAATCTTCTGACAATTCTTGACTATATTCTGAGAGAATTTTTCTTAATTCATCTAAATTTGAAATATCATTTAAAAATGTATTTTCCATGCCTAAAGATTTTCTTTCTTGATAGGCTTCAACTTTTCTGTTATCAATTCCTCTTATCCTATGATAAATCTCAGATCCATGCACACCAAAATAATCTATTAAAAACTCTTCTGACAACATATATAAATCAGAAATGGTTTCTATACCTATATTATGAAGCTTTGCTATTGATCTTTTACCTAGACCATGGACTTTTGAGATATCTAGAGGTAAGAGTATATCTGGAATCATTTCTTCGGTTATTTCTGTTATTCCATTTGGCTTTTTCCAATCGGAAGCAAGTTTTGCTAAAAACTTGTTATAGGAAATTCCTATTGATAAAGTTAAGCCGGTTTCCTTATAGACTTCTTTTTTTATTGAGTTTGCCATTATAAATGGATTTGTTAAGAAATTAAACTCCATATAAGCTTCATCGAGAGAAACCTTTTCTATATTTGGAGTGAATTTTTTTAAGATAAGAAAGATTTTCTTTGAATATTGACTATATTTATCTTTATCCACTGGAACAGCAATAACTTGTGGGCAAAGTTTTCTTGCTTGAAACATAGGCATAGCAGAATGAAGCCCGTATTTACGAGCTTCATAATTTGCTGTGGTAATAACACCTCTATTTGATTTTCCTGCAACTACCATCGGCTTATCTTTAAGCCATGTTTTATCGAGTTCTTCAACTGATGCAAAAAAAGCATCCATATCTACATGAAAGATATAAGAGGTCATAAACTCACCTATTTATAAAATTCTTTGAATATTTTTATCATATCTATTAAATCATTACTTCCACAAACTTCACTTGCTGAGTGCATAGCAAGGGTAGGATTACCAACATCAACAACTGGAATACTCAAGTGATTTGTATTAATCGGACCAATTGTTACTCCGCCTCTTTGGTCAGATCTATTAGTATAGTATTGGTATTTTACTCCAGCATTATCAGCAATAGATTTAAATACTGAACCAGAATATCCATCACTCATATAAGATCTTCTACCAGAATACTTTATAACAGGTCCTTGATTTAAGACAGCAAAGTTATTTGGATCAGATAAATCCGCTAAGTTTGGATGAATAGCATGAGAAGCATCTGCAGAAACAACAAATGAATTTGCTAGCATAATATCATTATCTAACTCTAAAGATTTTGATATTCTTCTTAATGTATCTGCAAGTAAAGGAGAATCTGCTCCTTCAAGTCCCATAGATCCGATTTCCTCATTACCAGCTACAAAAGCTATATTAACATCACTGCTTGAGGCGTCAAGTAGCCCCATAATTGAGCAATAAGCCATTTCTAGATTATCTAGTCTTCCAGAAGAAATGAATTCGTTATTTATTCCAAAATAAGTTGCTTTTTGCCTAGAGTAAAGCTGTAAGTCAAAATCAGAAATTAATTTAGGATCTTCGTCAATTTCTTTAGCAATTAGTTTTATAAATGCATTTTCATCACCTTTAGTTCCTAGTAAAGGAAGCATATCTATATGAGCTTTATATTTATATCCGTCGTTTATATCTCTATTCAAATGAATAGCAGCATTTGGGATTACAAGTAAATCTCTATCTATATTTATAAGGTGTTTTTTAGGCTTAAAAGGATCATCAGTTTTAGTGAAAACTCTACCAGCTATTGAAAGAGGTCTGTCCATCCAAGAAGAAAGAATTGGAGAACCGAAAATCTCTGTATTAAGGCTAATATAATGACTTTTATCTAATTGAGCTTTTGATTTTATTCTAAAAGTTGGAGAGTCTCCGTGTGAATTTATAATTCTAAATGATTTTGGATTGTTTCCTATTGTAAATGCGATAACACCAGCATCATTAGAAGTAAAAAAATACTTGCCACCTATTTCCAAGTTCCAAGTATCGTTTCTGTATATTTCTTTAAAATTGTTTTCTTCAAGAATTGAAGTAATAGTTTGTGCAGCTTGATACTGAGTAACTGCAGAATTCATAAAATCTAAAAAATCCATATATGTCCTTTCTTAAAGTTTAAGTTAATAAATAAATGGTGCTGAAAGAGGGAGTCGAACCCTCACGACGAAAACGCCACGAGATTTTGAGTCTCGCATGTCTACCAATTCCATCATTCCAGCTTGTATTATAAAGAAAATTTTATCACAATTACTAAAGCAAAGCAATACATTATTATTAATAGAAAATATATATTTATTCACATATCAATAGTTTTGTCTTTAATTCAAAGATTAATTATAAAATTATCAAAAAAAATTAGTCTTCTTATTTACCAAACATATATTTTCTAGTATAATTTAAATGAAAAAACTTATTACTTATAATTATGACTTATATGCAGAAGACTTGCAGGAGTTAAGACTTGCGAATTTTCTGCTTTTTTATTTATTCCATATAAGCCGATATGTTATACTTAAAGCTATGAAGGAGGATTTATGGAGAGAATACTTTTAGTAGATGGTTCAAGTTTAATTTTTAGAGCCTTTTATGCTATTAGAAATTTAACAACAATGGATGGAATACCTACAAATGCTGTTTATGGTTTCCTTTCTATGTACTATAAGGCTTTAGATGAATTTAAACCTGACCATATATGTGTTGCCTTTGATAGAGCTGGTCCAACTCTAAGAACAAAAGATTACGAGGACTATAAGGCTGGAAGGCAAAAAACACCTTCGGAATTAAGTGGTCAATTTGGAATTTTAAAAGATATACTTGAAGCAAGTGGAGTTAAACATACCGATATGGATGATTATGAGGCAGATGATATCCTAGGAACTTTAGCTAAGTCTGCTCAAGAAAAAGGTTATGAAGCAATTTGCCTTACTGGAGATAAGGATTATTTACAGTTGGTAGATGAAAATATAAAGGTGGTTCTTACCAAAAAAGGAATAAGCTCGACTATTATATATGATGAAGAAAAAATTGTTGAAGAATACGGCGTTGAGCCAAAAGATTTAATTGAAGTTAAAGCATTAATGGGAGATAAGTCTGATAATATACCAGGTGTACCAGGTATAGGAGAGAAAACAGCTCTAAAACTAGTTAAAGAGTTTAATAACTTAGAAAATATTTATGAAAATATTGATAAAGTTAGTGGAAAAAAGCTTAAAGAAAATCTTCTGGAAAATAAAGATTTAGCCTTTATGAGTAGAAAGCTCGGTACTATATATACAGATGTGCCAATGGATACTGATATTGAGTCATATTGCTTTACCGAACCTGATTATGATAGGTTAAGAGAAACCTTTACAAGACTAGAGTTCAAAACGTTTCTATCATATCTTCCAAACGAAGAAGTAGAAATTTTTGAATATGATTATGAATTGTTAAATAAAGATAATATAGATGAAACTTTAAAAGAAATAGAAGAAAAAAATTCATTTACTTTTAAAATATTTTACGATGAAGATGATTATATAAATTCTGCACCAATTGCCATAGGCATTAAGGCTAAGGATTACAAGATAAAAATAGGTATTTTCACTAATGACTTTGATGAACAAACTTGTATGAATTTACTCGCACCAGCTTTTGAATCATCAGCAAAGAAAATATCTTTTGATATTAAATCAGATATATATTATTTCTTAAAAAAAGATACTACCATTAAAAATTACAGAGATAATATGATAGCAGAATATTTAATTGATCCATCAAGGACATCTTATTCTGTGGATAAACAAGCTACAGAATACCTTAATATAAATATAAATCCTTTAGAAGATCTTAGAGGTAAGGGAGCTAAGCTAAAGAAACTTTCTGAGCTTGATATAAAAGTATTGGAAGACTATATGTCGAATTATATAGCTGTAAGTGAGAAAGTTTACGGGAAACTTGAAGAAATAATTGCTGAAAGAGAAATGGTAGATTTATATGAGGAGATTGAATTACCTCTAGTAGAAGTTTTAGCTGATATGGAACTTGAAGGAATATGTGTAGATAAAAATGTTTTAGAAGAAATAAGTTTAGATTTAGAAAAAAGGATTGAGAGCATAAGTCAAAATATTTATGATTTAGCAGGTGAAACTTTTAATATCAATTCATCTAAACAACTAGGCGTTATTCTATTTGATAAATTGGAATTACCCGTAATAAAAAAAACTAAGACAGGTTATTCAACAGCACAAGAAGTTTTAGATAAATTAAAAGGCAAGCACGACATAATTGATTACATCGAACAATATAGAGAGCTTAGCAAGTTGAAATCAACTTATATTGACGGAATGATTCCCTTAATAACTGAAGAAGGGAAAATTCATACCAGCTTTAAGCAGCACATAACTGCTACTGGTAGAATTAGTTCGGCTAATCCTAATTTACAAAATATTCCAATAAGAACAGAAGATGGCAGAAAAATTAGAAAAGCTTTTGTGCCAAGTGATAATTATACTTTTGTTGACGCTGACTATTCTCAAATAGAACTAAAGGTTTTAGCTCATTTATCAAATGATGAAAATATGCTTGAAGCTTTTAAAAATAATGAGGACATTCATACACTTACAGCTTCACAGGTTTTTCATAAGGAAAAAGATGAAGTTACAAGAAATGAAAGATCTAATGCAAAAGCAGTAAACTTCGGTATAATTTATGGTATCAGTGACTATGGACTTTCAAGAGATCTTAATATAGGCCGTAAAGAAGCTGAACATTATATTCAAAGTTATATGGAAGCTTATCCTAAAATTGATGAGTATATGGATAAAATTATAGAAGAAGGTAAAGAAAAGGGATATGTAACAACTATGCATAATAGAAGAAGATATATACCTGAACTGAAATCTTCTAATTATAACATAAGAAATTTTGGAGAAAGAATTGCACTAAATACTCCGATTCAAGGATCTGCTGCAGATATAATTAAAATAGCTATGGTAAAGACTTACAAGAGTCTAAAAGAAAATAACTTTAAATCTAAATTAATTCTTCAAGTTCATGATGAGCTTATCATTGATGCGAAAGATGAAGAACTAGACGAAATAAAGGTTCTACTCAAGAAAACCATGGAGGGAGCGGCAGACTTAAAGTCTGACTTATCAGTTGAATTAAGTACTGGTGAATCTTGGTATGAAACATAAGGTATTAGTTGTTACAGGAGGAATAGGCTCTGGTAAAACTAGCCTATTGAATATCTTCCAAAGTCATGGTTTTTCTGTTTATAATGCAGATGAATACAGCAGAAATATTTATAAAGGAAAGATACTAGCAGACCTTGAAAATTATTTTCCAGAAGCAGTAAAGTCTGGGCAAGTAGATAGAAGTAAATTAAGAGAGATTATTTCAAGTAATGAAGAAAAAAGACTTATCTTAAATTCTCTAACTCATAAAGAGATAATGAAAAGATTAGCAGCAGACGTTAAGTCAAGCCCAAGTATAGTAGAGATACCTTTATATAGTGAGGTTATTGAATTAACAAAAGAATATTTTGAAGTTATTGGAGTTATATATATAGATGCTGATTATGATGTAAGGATTAAAAGAATTTCACAAAGAGATAATATAAGTAGTGAAAAGGCGGATATGAATATAAAATCTCAAATTTATGATAATAAAAACAAAGAATTATCTAATATAATCTTATATAATAATAAGGACTTAAGTGCCTTAGAGGCACAGCTTGATCCTGTTTTTGAGGTGTTAAATGAAAGTTTTTAAAAATGTAATGATAGCTTTATTGATTATAGGGCTTTCAGCCTTTATAATATCATTTGGCTTAGTTGGTTTGAGAAGCCTTGATACTAAAATTGATTATGAAGAAATAATTAACAAGTATGCAGAAGAATATAATTCTGATCCATTAATGATTGCATCTATTATAAAAGTAGAATCAGGCTTTGATACAGAAGCTGTCTCAGAAATGAATGCAAAAGGTCTTATGCAAATACTTCCTGATACAGGTGAATGGATAGCTGCAAAATTAGAAGAAGACTATCATGATGAGCTTCTTCACGATCCCGATTATAATATTAAACTGGGAGCTTATTATTATGAATATCTTTATGAGTATTTTGGAGATGAATCCTTAGCTTTAGCTGCTTACAATGGAGGGATGGGAAATGTAGAACAATGGTTAGAAGACCCAGAGATTTCTAGCGATGGCCATACTTTGGAGAATATTCCATTTGCTGAAACAAGGGATTATGTAGATAAAGTTCAGCATGTCCATGAAACCTATAAATATTTCTACAAAGATGGCCTTCCAAATGATACTGGTGATTTAAATTTAGTTTGGGAAAATTATAAAAAATTTATTTCTGATATGGTAAAAGATTTTTAATGTATTTATAGCCATTAAATAGTAAAAATAATGTAATTGTTATTTGTAACATATTTAATTAAGTGCTACAATATGTTATATAATTCTCATTAATGAATTTCATTAATGAGTTTTATATTGACATAAAATATGCAGATGTGGTGGAACTGGTAGACACGCTATCTTGAGGGGGTAGTGAGCTAAGCTCGTGGGGGTTCAAATCCCCCTTTCTGCACCATTGTAATAATAAATGAAAGGTGGTTTGAATATGGCGATAGAAAATGCTACATTTGACGGTGGAATGCATATTGAAGATTATAAATCTTTAACTTCCGACAAGCCTGTAGCAGAAATAAGCAATCCTACTACTGTAACAATAGCACTAAACCAACATATTGGGGTTAATTGCAAGCCCTTAGTTGCAGTTGGAGATAGGGTTTTAGTAGGACAGAAAATTGGAGAATCAGAGGCTTTAATGAGTGTACCTGTTCATTCAAGTGTATCTGGTGAAGTAAAAGGAATAGTCGAACTTTACAAGGCTGATGGAGGTAAATCAGAAGCTATTGTAATTGAATCAGATGGTTTAGACGAACTAGGATATGAAGAAAAAAATCTTAATTATGAAAGTTTGTCTAATGAAGAAATACTTTCTTACATAAAAGAAGCAGGTCTTGTTGGACTAGGAGGGGCAGCTTTTCCTACACATATCAAGCTAGCACCACCTGAAAACAAGCAAATAGATACGGTCTTAGTTAATGGGGCAGAATGTGAGCCGTTTTTAACAGCAGATCATAAAATTATGGAGCTTTCATCTGAGGAAATTGTAGAAGGACTAAAGGTTGTTTTAAAAGTTTTAAATGCAGAAAAAGCAATTATTTGTATAGAAGATAATAAACCAGGTCCTATCAAAAAGATGAAAGAAGCTTGTGAAAATTTAAAGAATATAGAAGTAGCTACTCTTAAAACAAAGTATCCTCAAGGTGATGAAAGGATGCTTATTAAAGCTGTTCTAGATAGAGAAGTGCAAGCCGGAGGACTTCCAATGGATGCAGGTGTTGTAGTAATTAACGCTTATTCTGTGAAGTCTATTTATGATGCTATATTTAGAAACAAGCCTCTTTATGAAAGAATTGTTACTGTTACAGGTTCAGGAGTTAAAAATCCTCAAAATGTTTACACAAAAATTGGTGTTTCATTAGATTATTTAATTGAAAATGCTGGTGGCTTAAAAGATGAAGCTAAGAAAATAATTGTTGGCGGTCCTATGATGGGTGCTGCACAATTTGACACTAATGCCCCAACAGTTAAATCAACCGGTGGAATTATTGTACTTGAAAAAGAACAAGCACAGACACCTGTTGAAACTCCATGTATTGGATGTTGTAGATGTGTTGATATTTGTCCTGTAAAATTACAACCACAAACTCTTAATAAACTTATAAAGCATAATGCTATTGATGAAGCTCGTGAAGAACATATCGATGCTTGTATTCAATGTGGATCATGTACCTATGTTTGCCCTGCAAAGATTAATTTAGCAGAAACAATAAAAATAGGTAAAGGTGAAGTTAAGAGATTAAGGGCTAAAATCTAGGAGGTAGAAATGGCAGAAAATATTGAAAAAGAAGTTCAAGTAGATTCACTTTTAAGTGTAAGTTCTGCGCCTCACATTAGAGATAGCGTTAATTCTATGGGTCTAATGAGAGATGTATTAATTGCACTTGTACCTACTTCAATCGCAGGAATTTATTACTTTGGAATAAGAGCAGGAATAACAATGGCAGTTGCTATTATAGCAGCAGTCTTATCAGAATATTTATTCCAAAAACTTTTAAATAGAAAATCAACAGTCGGAGATTTATCAGCAGTTGTAACAGGTTTATTATTAGCATTAAACGTACCTGTAACTATGCCTTATTGGCAAGTAGCTTTCGGATCAATCTTTGCGATAATAATAGTTAAACAATGTTTCGGTGGGATAGGTAGTAACTTTATGAACCCAGCACTTGCTGCAAGAGCTGTAATGATGATTTCATTTGGACAAAATATGTCTAATTTCACAGCTCCACATACAGACTTCGTAAGTATGGCTACACCTTTATCTGGTGGAGAAGCTTTATCAACAATGGATATGTTCTTAGGTAATATGCCTGGAACTATTGGAGAAGTTTCAAAAATAGCTATATTAATCGGAGCAGCTTACTTAATTGTAAAGAAAGTAATTTCTATTGAAACTCCACTTGTTTACATAGCTACTACACTTATAACTGTTGCAATAATGGGCAAAGGCTCAGAAGATTTAGTTTTCCACTTATTATCTGGAGGACTTTTATTAGGGGCTTTCTTTATGGCAACAGACTATGCAACTGCACCAGTAACAAGACTTGGTAAGATAATATTTGCAGTTGGTTGTGGTTTCTTAACAGGAGTAATAAGACTATTTGGAGGAAATCCTGAAGGTGTATGTTACTCAATAATAATTATGAATATGTTTGTACCTTTAATTGATAAATTTACAAAAGAAAAAGTTTACGGAACTGGAGGTAGAAAATAATGAAAGAAGCTTTTAATTTAGCTATCAGATTATTTGTAATAACTGCAGTAGCAACTATTGCCCTTGCTTTTATTAACAAATCTACTTCATCAGTTATTGCAGAAAGACAAGCACAAGAATTAAAGGAAGCTTTGGTTGTTGCTTATCCTGAAGGACAAAATTTTGAAGAAATGGATGAATCAGAACTTAATAAATATATTGGAGAAAAAAGTCCAATTAAAGCTGTTTATAATGTAAACGGTGGAGAAGGTCATGTTTATCAAGTTTCTTCAAAAGGTGGATATGGTGGAGCTATTGAGTTCATCGTTGGTATTAAAGATGGAAAGACTATTGGATATTCAACTCTTTCCCACTCTGAAACACCAGGATTTGGAGCTGAAATAACTGAACCTGAATTTGCTGAAGGAGTTAAAGATGTAGTAACAACAGGTAATGTAGGTTACTCAACATCTCCTGATGAAAATGAAATTCAAGCTATAAGTGGGGCAACAATTACTACCAAATGTATAACTAATGGTATTAATGCTGCCGCAGATGTAGACAACCAGATAAATCAGTAGGGAGGACGATATGAATAAATTTAAAGATATATTTATAGACGGTATCATTAGAAATAACCCTGTTATGGTTCAATTGGTTGGTCTTTGTTCTGTACTTGGTATTACAACTACTGTAGAAAATGCATTGGGAATGGGAGCAGCCGTTATATTTGTATTAACTTGTTCCAATATTGTAATATCAGCTCTTAGAAACTTTATACCTGACAAGGTTAGAATACCAGCTTATATAGTTGTAATCGCAACTTTTGTAACAATAATAGACATGGTCTTAAACGCTTATGTAAATTCAGTTTACCAATCACTAGGTATTTTCATACCACTTATAGTTGTAAACTGTATAATCTTTGCAAGAGCAGAATCTTTTGCAAATAGCCATACAGTTGTAGAAGCAGCTGTGGATGGATTAGCTCAAGGTCTTGGTTATACTTGGGTAATCATTGTTCTTTCAGCTATAAGAGAATTGCTTGGAGCAGGAACACTTTTAGGAAAGGCTATAATTCCAGAAGCCTTTACAATTGGAATGTTTAACCAAGCTCCAGGAGCTTATATAGTTCTTGGTGCTATGATTGGTGTATATAATGTTCTAAAGAAAAAATCTGAGATAAAAAATGCTGAAGGAGGCAAATAATGGATATATTAACAATAATTATAGGATCTATTTTTGTAAACAACTATGTATTTGCTCAATTCCTTGGGATATGTCCAGCACTAGGTGTTTCACAAAAAGTTGAAACAGCTTTTGGTATGGGTATGGCGGTAACATTTGTTATTACCTTAGCATCAATAATCACTTATTTTATTCAAAAAATACTTAATATATTTGGAATAGGCTATCTACAAACAATTGCCTTTATTTTAGTAATTGCAACTTTAGTACAATTTGTAGAAATGGCATTAAAGAAAATAAGTCCGAATTTATACAGCGCTTTAGGAGTTTTCCTACCTTTAATAACAACAAACTGTGTTGTTCTTGGGGTAGCAATACTAAATGTGGAAGCAGATTATAATCTTTTTCAAACTATAATCAATGGCTTAAGTGCATCTATCGGTTTCACAATAGCTATCGTTTCACTTGCTTCAATTAGAGAGAAACTTCAATATGCTGATATACCAGAAGCATTAAAAGGAACTCCTGTTGCCTTATTCTCATTAGGTCTTATGTCAGTTGCCTTTATGGGATTCGCAGGAATTATTTAGGAGGAGGCAGAATGGAAACATTTTTAATACCTTTACTGGTAATGGGGATTATGGCGATACTTTTCGCAGTAATATTAAACTTTGCATCTAATGTATTCTTCGTACCAGTTGATGAAAAAGTAGCAGAAGTTAGAATGGCTCTTCCAGGAGCTAACTGTGGTGCATGTGGATTCCCAGGTTGTGATGGTCTTGCAGCCGCAATAGCAAGAGGAGACGCTCCAATTAGTGCCTGCCCTATAGGTGGACAAGCAACAGTTGAAGAACTTGCTAAAATAATGGGTCAAGAAGCTGTAGACATGGAAAGAATGGTTGCTGTTGTTAAATGTAATGGAGATAAAACAAGAGCTAAAGATAAATATGAATTTCAAGGTAAACTTGATTGTAGATCAATGGCTATGCTTCAAGGTGGAAACAAACAATGTGATTACGGCTGTCTAGGAGGCGGATCATGTGAAATGGTTTGTGAATTTGGAGCGATTGAAATTATTAATGGTCTAGCTGTTATAGATAAAGATAAATGTACTGCATGTGGTAAATGTGTAGGAATTTGTCCTAAAGGAATCATTGAAATGATGCCATATAATAGAGAGTCTGTTGTTCTTTGCTCAAGCCATGATAAAGGTAAAGACGTTAGAGGATACTGTACAGTAGGA
Source organism: uncultured Peptoniphilaceae bacterium (assembly GCA_964432945.1). Lineage (GTDB taxonomy): Bacteria > Bacillota > Clostridia > Tissierellales > Peptoniphilaceae > CAYSPO01. Next base: position 26,205 of record CAYSPO010000004.1, on the reverse strand, counting down.
TGTATAGGATGTAGCATTTGTGCAAAACAATATCCAGAAGGATTTGAAATGGATAACTTTTTAGCTAAATCTGTCTACGATGTAAATAATGTAGATCAAGAGGCTTTAAATAACGCTATTTCAAAGTGTCCAAACAACTGTATTAGCCCAGGCAAAGAAAATATAAAAGCCGTAGAAAAACAAGAAGAAACTGTAGAGGCTTAAACTTACGAGAACTAGCAAAATAGCTAGTTCTCTTTTTTTCTGCGTTTGATTATTATAGGCTCAAATGATAAAATATATTCATGTTAAAACATATGAAAAAAGGCGATTTTGTAGTTGTTCTACTGCTTTTAATTTCTAGTATAATTTTTTTGTTCTTTTTATCTAATACTTCTGGAAATAATCAAAATATATATGCAAGTATCCAACAAGATGGAAAAGAGATAAGAAGAGTTGATTTCAATTCAAATGAAATCGGTGAAAAAATTAGAATAGACTCTAAGTATGGATATAATATTTTAGAAGTGGGAGATAAAAAAATTAGATCTATTGAATCTGACTGTAAAGAGAAAATTCACATTAAACAAGGGTGGATTTCTAAACCAGGTCAGGTTTTAGTATGCTTACCCCATAAATTAGTTGTAGAAATTAAGGCCGATGATGAACAAGTAGAAATTGACCACATAAACTTTTAGGTGAAAAATGAAGAAAAATATATATTTAGCAATATTAACAGCTCTCGCTCTAGTAGTATCATTATTTGAATCTGTTATACCACTGCCTTTTATTGCTCCAGGTGCAAAGCTTGGTTTATCAAATATCGTCATCTTAGTTACTTTAGTAGTATTTGGGTTTAGAGAGGGGTTTATAGTTGGTGTATTAAAATCTATAACTCTTATGTTTGTTTCAGGCTCTGTAAGCAGTATGTTTTATTCTTTATCAGGTGCAATTGGTAGTATAATTGTTATGGGGTTCGCTTATAGATACTTATCAAAAAACTTAAGCCTTATTGGCATAAGTATTCTTGGAGCAGCTACTCATAACTTTTGCCAATTAGCTGTGGCTGCCTTTATGACATCAAATCTACTTATGTTTACCTATCTACCTTTACTAATAATTATTGGGCTTTTTACAGGATTCTTTGTAGGTTTGTCATCAATTTACATATCTGACCAATTAATTAGATTAGGGATAGGGGAGGAAAATGTCAGGAGACAACTCTAATAGCGATGTAAAAATTTTTATAAATGAACCAAATATATACGATGAAAATCACACATCTTATTTTGAGATAACAAATAAAAGACCAAAAATTAAAGATTTAGATGATAATGAAAAGCCAATGGAGAAACTTCAATTTAGAGGGGCTCAAGCCTTAACTGATGTTGAATTACTTGCTATATTAATTGGATCGGGAACTAAAGAAGCATCTGCTTTGGAAGTTGCTTACCAAGTTATACAAAAAATTGGTAATTATGAGCTATTAATGGAAGCAAGTGTAGAAGAATTAATGGAAGTAAAAGGAATAGGTTTAACTAAAGCTTCTAGGATAATAAGTGGACTTGAGCTTGGTAAAAGAATAAATACAAGAGACTCAATTAGAAAATATCAGATTTGTAGTCCTGATGATATTTGTAAACTCTATGAGGCTAGATTTAGATATGAAAATGTCGAACATTTTTTTGTAGTACTTTTAGATACAAAAAACTTCATTGTAGGTGAGGTAGAAGTATCTTTAGGAGACCTTAATAAAACTATTGTAAATCCTCGAGAAGTTTTTAAAGTTGCTATAAAAAGAAGTTCAAATGCAATAATGCTTATACATAATCACCCTTCAGGGGATCCTAGTCCTTCGAAAGGTGATATTATAGTTACAGATAGATTAATTGAAGCAGGGAAAATTTTAGGAATTCCTGTAATGGATCATATAATTTTAGGATATAAAAAATACTATTCGTTCAAAAGAGAAAATTTAATTTAATTAGGAGATAAAATGACTTTTATAAGAATTGCTGCACCAGACCTAGCTATAGATCTAGGTACTACTAATACTTTGGTGTATAGAAAAAACAAAGGAATAATTATTAATGAACCATCATGTGTAGCTATGGATATAAATAATGGTCAGATAGTTGCAATAGGAAATACAGCAGAAGAATTAATTGGGAAAACTCCAGCTAATATTGTTATTTTTAGAGCATTGGATGATGGAGTTATATCAGATTATGAAATAACTAGAACAATGGTTAAATACTTTTTAGATAAGTCTTTAAGCGGCTTATCAATCCTTGCCCCGAGAGTCGTTGCTTGTGTTCCTACTGGCATCACAGATGTAGAAAGAAGAGCAGTTGAAGATGCAGTAATTCAAGCAGGAGCAAGAGATGTTCTACTTATAGAAGAACCTTTAGCTTCTATAGCTGGATTAAGGGAAGATGCCTTTGAGTCAAAAGGTAATATGGTAATAAATATAGGCGGGGGAATAACAGAGATTGCTGTAAGTTCTATGGGTAGGATTGTAACTTCTAAGTCTATAAAAGTTGGTGGAGATTACATAAATAAAGAAATTATTGAATTTATTAAAGAAAAAAACAATGTTTTAATTGGTGAAAAAACAGCTGAGGAAATTAAGATAAATATTGGAACTTTAGATACTGAAAAAGAAAATCAAGAGTACACAGTAATGGGTAGAGATATGACAACAGGCCTACCTATTAATGTTATAATTCATTCTCAATATATATCAGTAATTATTCAAAAAGCTATTTTACAAGTTATAGATGGATTAAGGTATGTTTTAGAAAGAACTCCTCCAGAGCTTGTAAATGATGTTATAGAAAGAGGATTATTACTTACAGGTGGAACTTCTAAAATAGATAATATAAGTGAATTTATTATGGATTATGTGAGTGTGCCAATAGAAATTGATTCCAATCCTTTTACATCAACTGTTATAGGAGCTGGAAGTTTTATTACTAAGTTCACTGAAATTAAAAAAACTAGAATCAAAAAGTATTCTTAAAGGAATGATGATATGGATAATAAAAGAAAATATATATGGGCTTCAGTTACGGTAGCTATTCTTATAATGCTAATGGTTATCTCAGGATCATCTGATATTACAAGTGGGGCAAAAAATGCTGTAAGTGTAGTTCTAAGTCCGATTAATTCATCCGTTAGTTTTATCTATAATAAATTTAATGAAGCTACGGATTTTCTTTTTGGATCTAAAGAACTAAGAGAGGATTACAATAGACTTAATATAGAAAATGAAGAATTAAAAGAAGAACTAGCCCTGTATCAAGAAGTAATAGCTAGAAAAGATTTTTTAGAAGATGAATATAATTTGATGAAGAAAACTCAATATGATTATATACAAGCAAATGTTATAGCAGAAAATCCAGATAATGTTTTTGGAACATTTATGATTAATAAGGGAAAAAAAGATGGAGTTAAAGTAGGCGATATTGCTATATCAGGAGTAAAGTATACAGAATCAGTCTATAAAGAAGGACTAGCTGGAATAATAACTGAGGTTAGAAGTAATACATCTTTAGTTAATTCTACTTTATCTGATGAAAATTCTATTTCATTTATTAATGCTAGAACTTTAGAAAAAGGTATAATAAATAGCCACGCAAGAGATGGTTTAAAAGGCTACTACTTTAATGCTGAGGCAGATATGAAAGTAGGAGATAAACTATTAACTTCAGGAATGGGAGGCAATTATCCTAAAGATTTATATATAGGAGATGTAATTGCTTTAAATGAAACTGATGAATTTGATGGAAAACTGGTAGTAGAGTCAAAGGTTGATTTTGATAAACTCCATAGAATTTTGATAATTAGTAAGGATGATATCAATGAACAGAATTAAAATAATTGCTGTTTCTATAATTACAGCTATATTACAAATAACTTTATTTTCAAGAATAGAAATCTTTGGAACTTCTGCAAATATTTCCATACCAATAATTATAGCGTTATCTATTGGTTTTAATGCCTTAACCGGATCATATACTGGTTTGTTTATTGGCTTAGTTGAAGACCTTTTATTTTCTCCTATACTTGGACCTAAAGCTTTATTTTATTTTCTAACAGGTTTTATAGTAGGAGACCAAAATTACAGATTTAATATAAAGGATATTAGAACAGGTATGGTTTTAACATTTCTTCTTAGCCTAATAATGTCTATTGTTTCGTTTGTAGTTGCCAATTTTAATGGTGTAAATATTATTTTCATTGACTTTGTTAAGTCAACTCTAATATTTATGATCCTAAACACAATACTTTATTATCCTATACAAAGGATTTTTGCAAAAATATTTGTATTTCCAGATATAATTTTTAATAGGTGATTAGATGAAAGATATTAAAGACAGTAGAATAAAAATTATTTCTTTAGCCTTAATTGCACTTATGCTAATACTTTTTGTTGCAAGTTTTAAGCTAATGATTATAGACGGGGAAGAATATAGAATAAGTTCTGATACTAAAAGAATAAAAGATGTTTATATAAAAGCTCCAAGAGGAGATATTTTAGATAGAAATGGGAAAGTACTTGCTACTACAAGAAATTCTTTTACTGTAGAATTACTTTCTGATGAACTTAAAGAACAAAATGAAAATCAAACTAATAAAGATTTTAAAGACCTTATCAAGTTACTTGAAGAAGATGGGGTTAATTATGGGGACGATAGTCCGATAGAGATGTATAATTTTTTCTATAAAAATATAGACGATTATACTAATAACAGAGATTTACCAGAAGATGTACTTATAAAAGCTCTAATTGATAACGGTTTAGTTGGAGAATTTTTAGAACTTAATATGGATAGTAATATTAAATTCTCAAATGCATCTCGTGCTATTAATGTAATAGAAAAAAGAAGTCAAGAAGAAATACCTATAAGAGTTGATGTAGATAATAATTTCAAGCTTTATTATAAAAGTGAAGAGATAGATACTGAGGAAGAAAAAACACCAGAAGAATATCTTGAAGAAAAACTAGATAATAATAAAGCTATTATTGGTAATATATTAGATCACCCAATTTCTAGAAAACTCACTTATGAAATGTTATCTGAAAAAGGCCTTGTTAATAATATAGAGCTTGTAGAGTATTCTTTTAAAGATGATATGGATTATATTTTAAACAAAGCAGAGTTAAGCAAAGAATTTCCTGAGATAACTCTTGATTCTAATGCAAAAGATGACTTTGTTACTATTTGTAAAAGCAATTTCGATATATTTCTATCTTCAGCTGATATGGATGATGATCCTGAAAAATCAATAATCCCAGCTAAAGATATTATAGAATTACTTGAGAAAAAAACAGGTGAGAGTTTAGGGATAATTGCAGAATATAAGGATGGGAAAGTAAACCTTAGTTATGAAGAAGGAATAGCCACAACTGAATCTCCTATGGATAATTTAGTCAGGCTTTCTAATGAACAAGATATAATATCTGAAATTGTAACAGATGAAAAATATAAATTTTTAGCCCAAGATTCAAATACAAAAGCTGGTATAACTCCACAAATTTCTGTATTAGACTGGGATTATATTTTCGTTAAAAATAAATCTGATTTATTAGAAAAATATAAACTTTCAGATAAAGCTACTCCGAAAGAAGCATTAGATAAAATAGGAGAGTTTTACGAAGTAGATAATGAAGATAACTTCGAAAAAATGAGAATGATAGCTCTACATAAAGGAGTTGAATCTAGTGGATTTAGGTCATTTGAGCCTTTAATAGTAGCTTATGGGTTAAAAGAAGAGACTGTATCAAAATTAGAAGAACAAATCACTAATTCAGGTATAAAAGTTTCCCAGCAACCAGTTAGGTACTACCCAGAAGGTACAAGAGCAGCCCATGTTTTAGGATATATTGGGAAGATTTCTCAGCCTAATGAAATACAAAAATATATAGAGAATAAAGGTTATGCTCTAGGAGATTTAATAGGTAAAACTGGAGTTGAGGAAAGCTATGAAAGTACCTTAAAAGGAAAAGATGGTAAAAAAGTAGTTCAAGTAGACTCCATGGGTAATACAACAGATGTTTTAAAGGAGACAGCCCCGATAAAGGGGAATTCGGTTTATCTGACTCTAGATATGGATTTACAAAAGGTTGCTGAAGAATCTTTAAGCCACACTCTTGAAAAACTGAGAGAAGGAGGAAACTTTAATTCTAAATGGGGAGATGCTCCTTTAAGAATAAATGAAAGTAAAGGTAGACCTCATTATAATGCTAATAGTGGTTCAGTAGTTGTACTTGATGTTAAAACTGGCGAGGTTTTAGCTTTAGCTAACGAAAAAACTTATGATCCCAATTTATTTTCAACTGGTATATCCGAAGCTGATTGGAAAAGTCTTTTTCCAGAAGATGAAAGTAACCCTTTAGCAGATAGACCACTATTAAATGTTGCTATGCAAACTGCAGTACAGCCAGGTTCTATCTTTAAGTTGAATACGGCTTTGGCAGGATTAGAAAACGGTATGTCTCCTGAAACGAGTGTAAATTGTACTGGATATATTGATATTGGTGATACTAGGTTTGGATGCTGGATATATAATCAGTTTGGTGGGGCTCATGGATATGAAGATGCCTATGGGGCGATTAGAGATTCTTGTAACTATTATTTCTATAGCTTAGCTCTTGGTGAAAACCCAAACACCGGCGAAGAGCTACCTACAAAGTTATCAGTTGAAGATATTCGTAAATATGCAGTTAAACTAGGGCTGGATAAGCCAACTGGTATTGAAATTAATATTCCATATGAATCTGGAGGAAGTATGCCAAGCCCAGATGAGAAGAAATGGATTATTAAAAACTTACTAAATTCTTTCTTAGAAGAAAGGTTAGAGGAATTTCTAAAAGAAGGGATTACTTTAAATCCTGGTAAAAAGAAAGATATTATAGGAGAAATTGTTAGTTTTATAGATGAACCTGAGTTAGAGTACAATGAATTAGAATCTAAGTTAGATGAAATAGGACTTGACGTTGATAAGCTCGTTGATGATTCTGGTGAAAATATAGTAGAGAGAATTAAATATACCTATATAAATCAGGGGAATTGGAATGTTACTGATATGTTAAATATAGTAATAGGTCAAGGACAAAATGCCTATACACCATTACAAATGGCTAACTATGTTTCTACTATTTCTAACGGGGGATATAAAAATAAGGTATCAGTGATAAAAGAAGTAAAAAGCGCTGATGGTATTACAAGTCTTGTGAAAAATGAAGCTGATAGAGAGAAAATTGATTTAAATAATTATAATAATTTAGAAACAATTAAAGATGGTATGTTAATGGCATCTACTTTTGGATCTATTGAACAAGTTTTTGGGAATTTTCCTATTCAGGTTGGCATAAAAACGGGAACAGCTGAAAGAGAAGGAATAAACCCTGAAACTGGTGAAGGATTTGATGATTACTCTTGGATGATAGCTTTTGCACCTTATGATGATCCTCAAATAGCTATTTGTACTCTTCTTTATCAATCAGGATCGGGATCTAATGGTTCAGCTATTATAAGAGAAATAGTTGGGCAATATATGGGTATTGAGCCTGAAAATTTCTATAATAATGAAGAAAGTTTTGATGAAGAATCTAGTGATGGATACGAAGAATTTGATGAGGACTTTGAAGAAGAACCCGTTATAGAAGAAGTGAACGAATAAAAGATGGAGAAGAAAATTGGCTAAAATTATGAGATTCACAGGTAATAATCATATTACCTGTGATTTAATATATGAGTTTCAAAAAAAACTTGAAGGAAGAAATTTAATAATAGATACAGTTGTTGGTCAAAGAAAACTTCCAATTAAATATCATATAGAAGATCAAATCGTCTATGACTTTTATGATTATTTAAAAGGAGATATAAATCTTTATAAGGCTATAATAGAGATTAATGATAATTTAGATTTTGTTCCTTCTTCTTACATAGAGGGGAAGGATAACTTTGATCAAGAAAGATTGGATAATTTGAGTAAAGAATTTGAAGAATATGATTATATATTGATAAATTCTAATGATTACTTTAATGAATTCAAGTTTGATAATGTGGATAATATAATTGTAGGTGAAGATGGTTTAGAAGGAAATAATTATTTTATTACTGATAAGAAAATTAGTTCTAGGATATATACAAAATCAAATTTAAATTGTCAAAAGGCCTTCGAACTATACAAGAATAAAGAAGAATTTAAACCTTCTTTTGTTCAGAAAATAAGGGAGCTTTTTAATTGAACAAATTAGATACGATATTAAATCGGGTTAATAAACCAGCTAGATATATCGGTATGGAAGTTGGCTCTGTTTATAAAAATTTTGATGAAATGAATGTTACTATGGCTTTCTCCTATCCTGATGTATATGAAATCGGAATGAGTTATAGTGGCTTAGAGATTATCTATGGTGTAATAAATCAAGAAGAAAACTTTTTATGTGAAAGAGTATTTGCTCCATGGCCAGACATGGAAGAAGAAATGAGAAAAGTAGATTTATCTTTATATACCCTTGAATCCAAAAGACCAGTGAAAGATTTTGATTTTTTTGGTTTTACTTTTCAGTATGAGCTTTCTTATACAAATATTCTTAATATGATGAATCTAGCTGGGATAGAGTTATATAGAGATAAAAGAGATGAAAGTTCTCCTATTATAATTGGAGGAGGTCCTTGCACTTATAACCCAGAGCCTATGGCAGATTTTTTTGATCTTTTCTATATAGGAGAAGGGGAAGAAGGTTTAATTGAGCTATTTAATCTTTATGAAAAGATGAAGGCAGAGAATAAATCAAAAAAAGAATTTATAAAAAAAGCAGCAATGACTATTGAAGGAATTTATGCACCAGAATTTTATGAAGAAACATATGATGGTGAGAAATTAGTTCAAAGAATAACTCAAGAAGGCTTTCCAGAAGTAATTTCAAAAAGAATTATAAGTGATTTTGATAAAAACTATGTAAACACTAAACCTTTTGTTTCTAATATCCAATCAGTGCATGATAGAGTTGTAGAAGGTATTTTTAGAGGCTGTACTCAAGGTTGTAGATTTTGTCAGGCAGGGATGATTTATAGACCAATTAGAGAAAAATCTGTTGAAACTATTGTAAAAAACATAAAAGATAAATTGAAATCAACTGGTCAATCTGAAATAAGCTTATCCTCTCTAAGTACCTGTGATTATAAAGATTTAGAAGAGCTTATTAGTGCTTTAAAAGAAGAATTAAAGTCGGACAACATATCTATATCTCTTCCTTCGTTAAGGCTTGATTCTAAAGGATTAAGCATATTAGAGGAAATTGATTCTGGTAGAAAGCCATCAATAACTTTTGCTCCAGAAGCTGGTAGTCAGAGATTAAGAGATGTAATAAATAAAAATATTAACCAAGAAGATTTGCAAAAAGCTATTTTTTATTGCTTTCAACAAGGTTATAGTGGAATAAAATTTTATTTTATGATAGGTTTACCAACAGAAAACTATGAAGATTTGGATGGTATAGTTGAATTATCTTATTTAGTTAAAGATATATTTTATGAGCAAAGTAAGGAAGAAATGAAAGGTAACTTAAGTATTCATGTTTCTACTTCTAATTTTGTTCCTAAAGCCTTTACACCTTTTCAATGGCAGGGACAAGATAGTCAAGAAAGCTTAAATGAAAAAGCTAGCTATCTAAAGGAAAAATTAAGAGATAATAAGATTAAGTATGCTTACCATGATTCTAAGACCTCAATGATTGAAGCTATTTTAGCTAAAGGAGACAGAAGAATATCTTCTGTTATATACAAGGCTTGGGAAAACGGAGCCAAGTTTGATGCTTGGCAAGAATATTTTGATTATGAAAGATGGATAGATGCTTGCAAAATATCAGGAATAGATCCAAGTTACTATGCTAATAGGAAAATGGACTACGATGAATTATTAGCTTGGGATTTTATAGATATTGGTGTATCTAAAGAGTTCCTAATTAAAGAAGCAAAAAAAGCAGAAATTGGTAAAACTACCAGTGATTGTAGAAAAGTTTGCCACAACTGCGGGGTAAATAAAAAATATCCAGGAGAGTATTGTCCATGTATGTCATAGGAAAATTTAGAAAAATTGGTTATATTAGATTTGTTGGACACCTTGATTTAATTGGATTATTGGAGAAAGCTTTTAAAAGAGCAGGCTTTATTTTAGATTATACTCAGGGTTTTAATCCTCAGCCGATTATATCCATAGCCAATCCTTTGCCTTTAGGGGTAGAGTCTGAGTGTGAATATATACAAGTAGAAACTAGTAATAACTATAATTTAGAAGAAATTAAAGTAAAAATAAATGATGAACTTCCTAAAGGAATAGAATTTCTTTCTTTAGAAAAATCCAGAAAAATAAAGCTAGATAAAGAGATTAAGTTTGCCTCTTATGATTTAACTTTTCCTAAGTCAGTAGATATGGATAGAATATCTGAGATAATGGGAAAAATCATATCAAGTGAAGAATACATTATAATGAGAAAAAAAGTTCATAAGAAGAAAAGAACTTATCAAGTACCCTTTGATATTAAGTCTTTTATTATAGATTATAAAGTTGATAAAAAGAAATATATGCTATCTTATTATTCAAAGGCTAATATTGGGGGAACGCTTAGGGCAGAAAGTTTAGTAGAAGCTTTTAATCAAGAGGATATGGATATTAATATTCAAGAAGTAAGAGTTAAAAGAACTGGGCAATATAATTTAGATGGTGAAAGTCTAATATGAGATATGGATATTATGATAAGAATAAAGGTGTCTATGGAATAATAGAAGGCGACTTTGTTTTAAAGAATGAGAAAATAAAAACTCCAGCTTTAGGAAATATATATAGGGCAAGGCTTGGTAAAAGATTAGACTTTATGAATGCTAACGAAATATTATTAGATGATTTTGAAGGTTTAATATTTGATAGAGATAGGCTTGATGAAAAATCCGATACTCTACTTGTTCAACTTGATTCCTATGGATATGATGATAAAAAGCCTAAGTTAACTGAAAAGATTGTATTAAAAGGAAAATATATAATAATAGACCCTTACTCTAAATTTGTTAATATCTCTAGAGAGATAAAAAATAAGTCAATTAGAAAAGATTTTATTAATATCTTTAAAACAAAAAAGTATGGTATGATTATTCGTACAGGCGCGCTAAATAATATACAAAAAGCTATTGATGAGTATAATGATTTAGAATTAAAAATGGACGAAATATTCAGTCAAAAAAATTTTATGCCTATACCTAAGTTAATTTATGAAAATAAAATTAGCATTATAGATGAACTCAAAGAAGTAAGTATTCTCTATACAAATGACATTGCTCTTAAAGATAAATGTGATCATATAGAAATAATATATGATAGGAACTATTCTTCTGAACAGGATAATGTTTTGCAAAACAGTATTAGTCAAACTTTACAGAGAAAGATTTCCGTTAAAGGAGCCGAGCTTGTGTTTGATGAGTTAGAGGCTCTTACATTTATAGATGTTAATTCCTCAAAGATTAAATTAAAGGAAGATAAAACAGCGAATGCAGCCTATGTAAATGAGCTTGTACTTAAAAAAATATTAAGCCAACTCGTACTTAGGAAAATCGGTGGCATAGTCATAATTGATTTTATTAGATCAGATAAAGAGAATATGGATAAACTAATGAATTTAATATGGCTAGAGATAGAAAAATTTAACATTAAACTCAAGGATTGTTCTTATACTAATTCAGGGTTAATGGAACTAATTATTAAGAGGTAGGTAAAATAAAATGGATAACGAAAAGATTAAACAGAGTGTAGAATTATTTTTAGAAGGCATTGGCGAAGATCTTACTAGAGAAGGAATTTTAGAAACTCCAGATAGAGTTATGAGAGCAGCAGCAGAGATATTTGGTGGTTTGACTCAAGATCCTAAAGTACATCTTTCTAAAACTTTTCCTGTAGATAATTCTGATATGGTGATCGAGAAAGATATTACGTTTTATTCAATGTGTGAACATCATCTTTTACCCTTTTATGGAAAAGTACATATTTCCTATATACCAAATGGAAGAGTAGTGGGATTATCTAAATTAGTAAGAACTGTTGAGGTTTTTGCAAGAAGACCACAAATTCAAGAACAGTTAACTTATCAAATAGCCAAAGCTATAGAAGATAATTTAACTTGCCAAGGAGTTTTTGTAGCTATTGAAGCTGAGCATATGTGTATGAATATGCGTGGAGTAAATAAACCTGGAACAAAAACTGTAACAGCTACTGCCCTCGGAGCATTTGAAGAAGATATAGAATTAAGAAATTATGCAATGCGTTTAATGGGATTATAGTGGAGAATACAAACTTAATCTACGAAAATCCTGAATATAAAAAGCTGTTAAATAAGCTTGAAGAGTATGAAAAAGATAGGATTTATTGTAGGCATAATTTTCAGCATTTTATTGATGTTGCTAGGATTATGTATATTCTAGTATTAGAAGAAGGACTTGAATACTCTAAAGATATGATTTACACAACAGCCTTACTTCATGATATAGGCAGGGTAATTGAATATAAAGATGGAACTAATCATGATATTGCATCAGTAGATATTTCTAAGGAATTTTTGCAGCTAACAACTTTTACTCAAAGACAAAGAGATATGATTATAGGAGCTATTGCTAATCATAGAGTTGAATCTTCAAGTACATATGAAAAGCTCTTCTATAAGGCTGATAAGCTTTCGAGACCTTGCCATATGTGTCCTGCAAGAGATACATGTAAGTGGGATGATGAAAAGAAGAATATGAGGATAATTATATGATGGAATCTATTAAAATAAGTGGGTTACAAGTTTTTGCTTATCATGGAGTTTTTGAAGCAGAAAAAGAGCTTGGACAAAAATTTATTTTAGACATGGAGATTTTCTTAGATATGTCTAAAGTTTTTTATACTCAAGATTTAGAGTATTCTGTTCACTATGGCTTACTTGCAGAATTTGCTAGCAAGTTTTTCAAGGAGAATAGGAGAGATTTAATAGAAAATGCAGCTGATGATTTAGCTAGTGCAATTGTAAACGAATTTCCATTGATTAGTGAAATTGAGCTTACTGTAAGTAAGCCTTGGGCTCCGGTTCATTTGCCAACAGAAAATATAGAAGTGAAGGTTCATAAAAAATGGGAAACCATATTTCTAGGAATAGGCACTAACTTAGGGGACAAAAAACAAAATTTAAATAAAGCTATAGAAAAAATAGAAGAGTCCAATAAGGTTAGAAATATAACTAAATCAACATTTATTGCAACTAAGGCTTGGGGAGTGGAAGATCAACCTGATTTTCTAAACGGTGCATTAAAGCTTGAAACAGTTATGAAACCTTATGAATTGCTTTTATATGTAAAGGGAATAGAAGAAGAATTAGGAAGAGAAGAAACTTATAGGTGGGGTCCTAGACTAATAGATATAGATATTTTATTCTATGGAAACGAAATAGTCAGAACAGATAAACTAATTATACCCCATCCTCAAATTGCTAATAGAGAATTTGTACTAAAACCTCTTATGGAATTAGATCCATATTTTATTCACCCTTATGAACATAAGTCCATAACTCAAATATATAAAAATATATAATTTAGAAAGAAATATGTTACAAAAAAGTTACAAATTTTAAAAAAGTAACTTTTTTGTAACTTTTTTATTGACTTTAATGGTCTTATAAAATATCATAAAGGGCGTAATCAAGCAAACGGAGGATATTATGAAAAATTTAGGTATAGCATTAGCTGTGACTACTGCTTTAACACTTTGTTCAAATGCATCTGGAGTGCAAAAAAATAATAAAAATATAGACATAAACCAATATATAAAATACAGATCATCTATTACTAGTGATAAGTCTGTTAGTAAAATAAACATCAGACTTAGAAAAGGTATTGTAAAGCCACAATCTGACTTTAAATTAGCTAAAAGAGATTTAAGAACTAAAGTTGCAGAAGAACCTACTGCAGTTGTTCAAGAAGAAATAAAGGTTGTTTCAAACACTACAATCCAAGAATCGAAAATAGAAGAAATAAAAGAAGAAGTTGTTGAAGAAAAAGACGAAGTTACTGTACATACAGCAGAGGTTCCAGAAGTTAAACCTGCTGACGTTTCATTATCTGGAGAAGTTAAAGAAAAACCAGTTAAAGAAGAAGTAACTGAAGAAGTAAAAAAACCGGTTAAAGAAGAAAAAGTTGAAGAAGAAAAACCAGTTATTCAAGAAGAAATTAAAGTTGTAACTGAAGATAATCAAGTTAAAGAAGAAGTAACTGAAGATAAAGAAGTCGTAGAAGAAAAAGCAGAAAAGAAAGATGTAGTCGAAGAAGTAGAAGACAATTCTTACTCCCTTTCAGGCTACACTATTGATACTCTAAATGTTAGAAGTAGTAATAACACATCTTCTAAAGTTATTGGTGTATTAAAACCTGGTGAAAGTGTAGAAGGCATTCATGAAAATGGATGGATTAAAATAAGCTTTAATGGCGTTATAGGATATGTTTCTGAAGCTTATGTTGATGTTAAACCAGCAGCAGATGAAGTAGTTGCAGTTGAAACAGAGCCAGTAGTAGAAGAACCTATTCAAGAAGAACCAGTTTATGAAGAACCAGAACAAGAAATAGTTGTTGAAGAACCAAAGCAAGATATAGAATCAGGAAGTATGCAAGGATTAATTTCAGATGCATATAACTTACTTGGCTCTCCTTATGTTTTTGGAGCATCAAGTGTCGGAACAGGATTTGACTGTTCAGGTCTTACTTCTTATCTTTACCAAAAACATTTTGGCGTTTATATAGGAAGAATTACAACTGATCAAATCTATTCAGGTTATGAAGTTGGAGTAGGAAATATGCAAGTTGGAGACTTAATTTGCTTCCAAAACAACTGGTCAAATGTATGTGATCATGTTGCTATTTATGCTGGAGACGGATTATATATCCACGCTGCAGACGAATCAAGAGGAGTTGTAACAGATTCAATTTATGGATCTTATTTCCAAAACAATGTGGTTTCTGTTAGAAGAATAATTAACTAAATTAGAAATTTAAACCTTACTCATATTTCAATGAGTAAGGTTTTTTTATTGGTAGATATAAATATACATCTATAAGAATTTCTAATACATCAACAGTTATATTGATAGCCATATTATTTAGTAAACTACTATAGTATGCTAACATTGTGTTATATAAATGATAATTATATAATTTAAGGAGGAAGTTTATGAAAAGAATTAAAAAAGGATTGTTATTAACTTTAATGTTGTCTTTACTGGCTTTAGTTGGTTGTGGCAATGATACAACAGAAACAAGTAATGATGCTACAGAAGCAACTGAGGCTACAGAAGGTGCTGCAACCGAAGCAACAACCGAAAAAGAAGAAAGTGAAGAAGCTAAAGAAACAGAAACTGAAGCTGATAAAAACTCAGATTCACAGGTAATAGTTGTAGGTACATCTGCATCGTACAAACCATGGGCATACCAAGAAAATGATGAAGTAAAAGGGTATGAGATAGATGTATGGAACGAAATCGCAAAAAGAAATAACTATGAATTAGAAATCAAACTAGGTAAATTTAGTGGTCTAGTTGGAATGTTAGATGCAGGAGATGTAGACACAGTTGCTCACCAAATGTCTATAACTCCAGAAAGAGAAGAAAAGTATTATTTCTCTAGCCCTTATGCATATAGCTACTATGACTTTTTTGTTGAAGAAGACAGCGAATTCCAAACTAAAGAAGATTTAACTGGTAAAAAAGTTGGTTGCTGGTTAGGTGGTAATGGTGAAGCAACTCTTAGAGATGCTAATGATAAATACGATTTAAATCTTGATATTGTTCCTTATGATGGTGCTCCAATGGAACAAGAAGTTTTACTTGGTAGAATAGATGCATTCTGGCAAGGTGAAATCAAAACAAAAACAGTTATTGAAGAAGAAGATTTAGCAATCAGACAATTAAATGAAAAGCTAGTTTATGAAACAAATGCTTATCCGTTTAGAATGGATGATGAAGGTAAAAAATTAGCAGAAGATGTTGCTAAGGCAATAGATGAGATGAGAGAAGATGGTACTTTAAGCGAACTTTCTAATAAGTGGTTTGGTTTAGATACTACAACAGCTGATGAATAATGAATTTTGATTTTTCGTTTTTTATAAGTTTATTTAGTTCGATTATAAAATACGGGAGAGTAACTCTTGCTTTATCCCTTTTAGCTATATTCTTTGGCTTCATTTTATCAATAATTATAGTTTTATGTATTGATACAAATGTAAAGGTATTAAGTAGTATCTTTAAATTACACATATCTTTTTTTAGAGGGACACCTTTAATTGCTCAATTATTTTGCTTTTATTTTGGGGTTATTCCTGTTTTCAAAGATGTATTAATAGGAATAAGTTCTTTTCAAGCAGCCTTAATAGTCTTGTCTTTAGCTTCATCTGCTTATATGGCAGAGTCTTTAAGGGCGGCGATAGCATCAGTGCATAAAGGACAAACAGAGGCAGCTCTATCTATAGGCATGACTTACTTTCAATTAATGTCGAGGATAGTATTTCCTCAAGCAATTAAAGTAGCTCTACCGACCTTGTTTTCAAGTTTCATAAATATAGTCAAAGATACATCTTTAGTATTTACAATTGGTGTAAAAGAGATGATGGCACAAGCTCAGCTTGAAGGGGCTTCTGGCTATAGATATTTAGAAAGCTATGTTTGCGTATTGTTAATATATTGGGCACTCACCACTGTATTATCTAAAATACAAAAGCATTTAGAAAAGAAAATGTCTGTAAAGGTTGGTAGTGTGCAATGATAGAATTAAAAGATATTAAAAAATCATTTGCTAGTAATCAGGTACTTAAGGGAATCGATTTAAAAGTGCCAACTGGCAAGGTTGTTTCAATTATTGGTCCATCTGGTTCTGGAAAGTCTACACTTTTAAGAACAATAAATTGTCTAGAACCTGCAGATAGTGGTATTATTGAATTAGATGGTACAAAAATTGATACAACTACAATAACAAATAAGGAAAAAATGTTTTTAAGAAAAAATACTGCTATGGTTTTTCAAGGATTTTATTTATTTAATAATAAATCAGTTCTTGAAAATATTACTGAAGGCTTGATTGTAGTTCAGAAAAAAACTAAAAAAGAAGCTGATATTATAGCAGAATCAATTCTTGAAAAAATTGGTTTGAAAGATAAAAGAGATGCAAGACCCCATGAACTTTCAGGTGGCCAGCAACAAAGAGTTGCTATTGGGCGTGCAATTGCCCTTGAGCCTAAATTACTTTTGCTTGATGAACCTACTTCTGCTCTAGATCCTGAGCTTATTAATGAAGTTTTGATATTAATAAAAGATTTAGCTATGCAAGATCAAACAATGTTAATAGTTACCCATGAAATTATGTTTGCAAAAAATATTTCCGATGAAATATATTTTATGGATAAGGGTAAAATTGTAGAAAAAGGTGAGGCAAAAGAATTAATCGAAAATCCAAAAGAACAAAGAATAATAGATTTTCTTAAAAATGTAACTAAGAAAATTGATTAAAATATAATATATTATTTAATTAGAGCTAGACGAATTAAAACCCGTAATCTAAAACATAAGATTATGGGTTTTCTTTTTTTTATTAATAAAGTTAGGTAAGTATTATTTAATACTAGAAATTCCTTATTAAGTATAACTCATATTAAATTTGTTTTATAAAGAACAAAGAATATATTTAGTTCTTTTTTTATTGATTATATTAGTAGAGAATGATAACCTTATTATATAATAAAATAAATAATTTTTATTTGTTTATTATTAAATGAAATTATGGGTAATAATCAAAAGTATAAAGAATAAACAGGAGGAGAGTATGACACAAATTTTAAAAGGTAAACCAGCAGCAGATGTGCTGAAGGAAGATATAATAAAAAGAGTTGATGAACTAAAAGGAAAAGGCTTTCCACCAAAGCTAAATGTTATCAGAGTTGGAGAAAGAGCAGATGATATTTCTTATGAAAAATCAATAATAAAAAACTGTGAAGCACTTGGAATTGAAGCTCAACTTGATCAAATCCCTGAAGATTCTACAACTGAAGATTTATTAAAATTACTTGAAGCATCTAATGAAGATAAGACTATAAACGGTATTCTTATTTTTAGACCACTTCCAAAGCATATTGATGAAGAAACTATAAAGATGGCTATCGATCCAGGAAAAGATGTTGACTGTATGAGTCCTATTAACCTTGAAAAAGTATTTGAAGGAGATTTTTCAAGTAACGTACCAGCAACTCCAATGGCTGCTATTAAGATTATGGAGCATTATGGAATTAATCTTGAAGGAAAAAATATCGCTGTAATTAACAGATCTATGGTATTTGGACGTCCTTTTGCTATGATGGCGTTGGATAGAAATGCAACTCCAATGATTTGTCATTCAAGAACAAAAGATCTTGCAGAAATTACAAAGAATATGGATATCGTTGTTACTGCACAAGGAAGAGCAAAAGCTCTTGGTAAAGAATATTTCAATGAAGATTCTATTATAGTTGATGTTGGAATGAGCCTTGATAGTGATGGGAAATTATCAGGAGATGCTGATTTTGATAATCTAGAAGAATATGTATCTATGATTACACCTTCACCAGGAGGGGTAGGAGCTATGACTACAAGTATTCTTCTTGAGCAAGTTGTTAATTCTTGTGATAGAATGAATAAATAATTTAAAAATAAATTTCATAAAAATAAAACCCCCTGAAATAATTCAGGGGGTTATTTTTATGGTTGGCTTGGTTCAGGAACTGGCTGAGGATTTGGAGTTGGCTGAGGTTCAGGTTTAGGAGTTTCAGTTTCCGTTTGTTGAGGTGGTGGAGGCGGAGCTTCTGTTTCTGTCTTTTCAGTTTCGGTTTCTGTTTTTTCAGTCTCAGTTTCAGTTTCATCATCGCCTATTATAGTATCAATAATTGAGTCTAGTAAGCCTTTTTCACTAGAATATTTTGTCGGTGGCATTAAATACCAGTCAGTAGGAGTTAAGCCATTAAAGTCATCTGGGTTAAACTCTTTATCTCTTGTGATGAATAACTTATCTATCTTATGTCTTTCAGGAGTATCACTAGTTGCAAGTAGACCATCAGACGAATTTATAGTTATATATTGATGAACAGTACATTCATCTTTTGGCTCTGTTCCTTTGATAAAGTATTCTGTAATTATGGTACCTCTTGAATCGTTATGACAAGCAAATGAAGGAAGTTTACCGGATTGGTTACATACTTCTACTTCTATTATATTAGAAGGAATTTCAAATTCTTTTTCTTCTTCATTTTCAAGAATATACTTATTAATTTCTCTGAATATACTTGTAGTTATTCCGCTTATAGATGAGATTTTTAGTTGTTGATCATCTGATCCCATCCATACTCCAACTGTATAATAAGGAGTATATCCAATATACCATGAGTCTTGATCTGTATCTACTGTTCCCGATGTACCTGTTTTTCCGGCAACATCAAAACCTGGAATTTTTGCGTTTTGGGCTACACCACGATTAGTTGTGGTTCTCATAGCGTCTTGTATTAAAAAAGCAACATCTTCATCAAAGACTTTATTTTCATTGCCTGGATCTTCGAGGATAACTCTACCATTCCTATCTACAATCTTTGAAAAACTCATTGGCTCCTTATATACACCTTTGTTTGCTATAGCTGCATAAGCTCCAGTCAATTCAAGGTTGGTAAATCCATAGTTCATAGCTCCTAGAGCCATAGCTGCTGTATTTTCGTCGTTTGCATCAGGATTTTCACTTTTACTAACAAAATGATCATTTTCAGGATTATCTCCATTAATTAAGTGAAATTTTTCCAAGTATTCTTTTGATTTTTCTATACCTATTATCTCTAAGCAGTTTACTGCATTAACATTCGAAGATGTTTCCAAACTTTTTCTTAAAGCTGTTATACCTCTATATTCACCATACCAGTTAATTGGCCATAGTCTATCTTCTCTCTCTTTACGAGGTAAGTCATCTAATGGGCTTGCTAGAGTCATTCCGTTATCAAGTGCTGGGCCATATACTGCTATTGGTTTCATTGTAGAACCAGGTTGTCTAGCTATTTGATAAGCTCTATTTAGACCCCTTGGTGTTTCTCTGCCTCCTATTATTGCTTTTATATGACCTTTGTTATGGTCTATAACAACAACAGAAGATTGAGGTTGAATAATTCCTTTGTCATCAATTTTATATCCATTTGATTTTATAAATATACCGGATTCATTTTCAAGATAGAAATCAGGATTACTATTCAAATATGCATTTGAAATAATAATTTCTGAGTCGTTTGAAAGTTCTAACTCTTCACTTGGTATTTTTATATTAGTTACTGAATGTGTTCTTAGATTCCCATCACTTACTGTATAGAAAGGACTAACTTTTATACTTCCATCGCTATAAGTTAAACCTTCTGATTTAATATGAAGACCACCATCATCTTTTGAATACATACCTTGAGGTATAAAAAGATCATTTTCATAGTCAAATAAGTTCTCTTTTGCATAATATATAACTTCACCATCTGAGTTAATAATATTATTATCTTCATCAGTGGATAAATTCAAGAATCTAGCATCTTTGTACTGCTCTTCAGTTCCTTGAACAACCATATCAACAAAATTTTCAAATTCATCATTTAGGTCTTCCTGCATCTTACTATCAATAGTTGAGGTAATTACAAGACCACCATTATAAAGCATTTCAGTTGCTTCTTCTTCGTTTAGATTATATTTAAACATTAATTCATCAATAACTTGATTTTTAACTATGCCTGTAAAGAAATTATTTTTATTATCATTCTGTCTTTTAGGTGGGTTTAATGCAGCGTGGATATCTTCTACATAAGCATTAGAATATTGCTGTGCATCAATCATTTCTAACTCTAACATTTTATCTAAGATATATTCTTGTCTTTGTTTATAAGCTGAATTATAAACTGCAAAATATTTCTCATCATTTATTTCAACTTCTTCTATAATTAGACTTGAATCATCTATACTTTCTGGGGGCAGAGTATTATATAGTGCATATTCAGATGGAGCCTGGGGTAGAGAAGCGAGGGCTGCTGCTTCACCAATTGTAAGTTCGCTTACATCTTTTGAAAAATATGTTTGAGAGGCAGATTGAATACCATAGGAATTTTGACCTAGGAAAATTCTATTAAGGTAAATCTCTAGAATTTCATCTTTTGTTAAAGCCTCATTCATTTTTAAAGCTATATATGCTTCTTTTATTTTTCTGTCTAAAGTTTTCTCATCATTTAAGTACAAATCACGGGCTAGCTGTTGTGTGATAGTAGAACCACCTCTGACAATTCCTCCAGCTAATATGTTGTCAATAAAAGAACGACCTATACCTATAATATCTATACCTGAGTGTTTATAAAATCTCTCGTCCTCTACTGCTACAAAAGCATCTTTTACATGCTGTGGAATTTCATCGATAGACTTAATTTCTTTGTAGTCTGAGCTTTGTAATTTTTCAATTAGTTCACCATTAATATCAACAATGGTTGAACTCTCACCTAAGGATTCGCCTATTCCAGAGAAATCAACTTGGGGAGTTTCTTGTATTACTGAAATAATTGATTTTGCTAAAGCACCAGCAAAAACTGTTCCAATAATTATAAATACTAAAATAAGAATTTTTATATACTTAAAGATTTGTTTTCCTATATTCATGTCTCCTCCTATTGGAATTATTATAACATAAGCCTTATTTGTATTAAACGATTTAATACAATCTAATTGATTTTCTTTTATTTATTTTAATATAAAAAGTGCTGAAAATATAGACTGTAGTATAATGATATATAAGTCTAATAAATTGTCAGAAGTCTCTAGCTAGAGTATAATAAAAAAATGGATGTGAGTATATATGAAGGAAAAAGTCATATTAGTAGGCCTAAAGAGCTTAGCTAATAAAGAAAGTTTTGATGCTTCTATGGACGAGCTAGTAGAACTAGCAAAAAGTGCAGGGGCAGAGGTTGTTTCTATTGTTAGCCAAAATTCTGAACCTAACCCTAGAACATTTATCGGAAGTGGGAAATTAGAAGAAATTTCTGAAATTGCTGAGAATATGGAAATAGATACAATTATATTTAATAGTGAATTATCGGGATCTCAGATAAAAAATTTAGAGTCTATTACTGGTAAGAAAATTATAGATAGGACAAATCTAATTCTCGATATTTTTGCCACTAGAGCTAAAACCAACGAAGCTGTTTTGCAAGTTAGTCTGGCTCAAGCAGAATATATTTTACCTAGATTAATTGGTTATGGAAATCAGTTAAGTAGAACTGGTGGTGGAATAGGCACTAGAGGTCCAGGTGAACAGCAGCTTGAAACAGATCGTAGACACATTAGAAGTCAAATAAGCAGAATAAAAAAACGATTAAAAAATCAAGAAAAAACTAGAGAAACTCGAAGCAAAAAAAGAAATGATTCGAATATTCCTATTGTTTCTTTATTTGGTTATACAAATGTAGGAAAATCAACTATTATGAATAGAATAATGGAATTTACTGATAGAAAAGAAAATTCAAAAGTTTATGCTGATGATAGACTTTTTGCAACACTCCAGACAAGTCATAGACATGTTGATTACAATGGGGAGAATTTTATTTTAGCTGATACAGTAGGTTTAATTGAAGACTTACCAGTAAATTTAATAGAAGCTTTTAAATCTACTTTAGAAGAGGCTGCTTATGCTGATTTACTACTAATTGTTCTCGATGCATCTTCTGATAATCTAGAAAGACAAATCTCCTCAACTATGGCAACTATTGAGGAACTTGAGATAGGTCATATTAAGAAGTTAATTGTTTATAATAAGATGGATAAATGTATAGATAAAACTGTTTTAAACAGTGGCGGAATTTCAGAGAAGAGTATTCAAATTTCGGCTATTTCTGATGAAAGCATTGAAAAACTTTTAGATAAAATAAAAGAAATTTTGAATGAAGATAAAATTACGAAGAAAATATTAATACCTTATAAAAAATCAAACTTATACGGTAGGCTTATAGATAAATATCAACCCATAAAAAAAGAAGCTAGAGATGATGGTATTTACTTAGAGTTAGAAATGGATCTAGCAGATATTCCTAAAATAGCTGAATATGAGGTGACATAATGAAATATAGATATAAATCGGTTCATTGTTATGGGGAAGATAACTTTGAAGAAAAGAAATCAAAATTTATCGGTTATGCTAAAGTTGTAAAAACCCAAGAAGAAGCTGAAGAATTTATTCAACAGATTAAAGAACTTCATAACACAGCAACCCACAATTGCACAGCTTATGTTATTAATGATAATTTAAAAAGATTTTCTGATGACGGTGAGCCAACACACACCGCTGGTATGCCTATGCTTACAACACTTGAACAAGAGGGACTAAAAGAGGTGGTTGTTGTAGTAACAAGATATTTTGGTGGTACGCTTCTAGGTAAAGGTGGATTAGTAAGAGCTTATACTCAAGGATGTAAGTTAGCTTTAGATAAGGCTATTATTGTAGATAAAGTTCTACATAAAATAATAGAAATAGAATTCTCTTATGAAAGTATCGGGATACTTGATAATTATCTTATAACTAATAAAATAATGATATTGGATAAAAAATATGAAGATTTAGTGAAATATACAATATATTCTGAATCTGAATCTGAAGAAAAGACAAAACAAGATTTACTTGACTTAACTTCTGCAAATATAAATTGGAGAATAATAGATGAAGTATATCTTTCAGTAAAAAACGGAAAAATAATAAAGGAGAAGTAATTATGGCTGGACATAATAAATGGAGTAAAATAAAAAATAAAAAAGGAAGCGCAGATGCTAAGAGAGGTAAGGTGTTTTCTAAATTAGCTAGATTAATAACTGTTGCAGCAAAAAGAGGAGGCTCTGATCCAGAGTATAACCCTCAATTAAAAACAGCTATAGAACAAGCTAAAGCAGAAAATCTTCCTAATGATAATATCGAAAGAGCTATAAAAAAAGCTGAAGCTGCTGGTGAAGGAGATAACTACGAAGAAGTTATTTATGAAGGTTATGGCCCAGGTGGGGTTGCAGTGTTAGTGGAATGTTTAACTGACAATAGAAATAGAACTGCACCAGATATGCGACATGTCTTTGATAAATATGGTGGAAATCTTGGACAAAATGGATCTGTTTCGTTTATGTTTGAGCATAAGGGGCTTTTAGTAATTGAAGTAAAAGACTTAGATGAAGATCAAATTATGATGGACGCTATTGAAGCTGGAGCAGAAGATATTAACTCAGAAGATGGATTTATAGAAATTAATGTTGATATGAATGATTTTGCAGAAGTAAGAGATAATTTGAGTGAAAGAGGATACAATTTTTTCAAAGCAGAATTATCTTATATACCAGCAAATTATGTTGAATTAACTGATGAAAAAGATATAAAAAATATGGAAACTATGATTGATATCCTTGAAGATAATGATGATGTTCAATCTGTTTACCATAATTGGGTTCAAAATGATTAATAAATTTATCTCTGTCTTTACCTCTTTGTGCTTAGTTTCTTTAATTATTATGGGAAGTCTTTTATATAACTCTTATGATAAAAATTACTTTGCTAAATATCAAAGAGAACATAGACTAGATAAAGAAGCTAAAATTCGCCAAGAGGAGTTAGATCAGGTTACGAGTGATTTATTAGACTACCTTAAGTATGGTGAAAATTCATTTCTAGAAAATCATTTTAATGAAAAAGAAATCCTTCATATGGAAGATGTTTTCAAACTCTATGAAGGGGGTAGAAAAATTATGCTTATAATTTTTCTATTATCAATTGGATTATTTGTTTTAGGTTTTAAAAATAGCCCGAGTCTTTTTATGAAAAATATGTCTGTTTACTTTATAATTACGGCAATTGCAATTGGAATTATACTATCGGTTTTAATGGTTAATTTTTCTGATGCTTTTATTAAATTTCATCATATATTTTTTGATAATGATTTATGGTTGCTTAACCCCGAAACTGATCTTATGATTAGAATTTTACCTGAGCATTTTTTTGAATCTTTAGTAATAAGAATTATAACTATGGCTGTTAGCTTGGTAGTTATTATAGAAATTATTTTATTTGGAATAAATAAGGAGGTAATAAATGGTACCACCAGTAGATAAGGTAGCCTTTAGTGTATTTGGAATTGATATAATGTGGTATGCAGTATTAATTTCACTTGGAATGTTGTTAGCACTTTTCTTAGCAGAAAAAGATGCAAAAAGAAAGGGCTTTGACCCTGATGAGATATCAAATATGCTTATACTGTGTATATTAGTTGGAATAGTGGGAGCTAGACTTTATTATGTGGCTTTTGAATGGGATTATTACTCACAACACTTAGACCAAATTCTTAACTTTAGACAAGGTGGATTAGGGATATATGGAGGAATAATAACAGGTTTAATTGTGGGGGTAATTTACTGTAAGGTAAAAAAATTAAATCCACTAGAAGCTTGTGATATTGCTATGCCAGGAGTCGCTCTTGCTCAAGCTATTGGAAGATGGGGAAATTTTATTAACCAAGAAGCGTATGGTTATGAAACAGATTTACCTTGGGCAGTTTTAATTAATGGTAAAAAACATCATCCTACATTTTTATATGAATCTATAGGGGACTTTATAATATTCTTGTTTTTATACTACTACGCAAGAAACCATCAAAAATATCATGGGCAAATATTTGCATTATATATGGTTCTTTATGGGGTATTGAGATTTTTTGTAGAGGGACTTAGATTAGACTCCCTATATTTTAGAGGTTTTAGAATATCTCAAATAGTTAGTATAGTAGGAATAATTATGGGTATTCTTATTTTAATATTTGGTAGAAAAGAGAAACTTAGAATTAAATAATCAATAATTTATCATAGAAAAGACCTGTTTCTAGGTCTTTTTTTAGTGCCTTGACAGCAAAATAAACCTTGAAATCTACCAATTTGTATAGTAAACTATAATCTAGTGGAAGAAAGTGGTAAATAGTGGTTAAAAGTGTGGTAGATTAATATGTTTTTTGGAGAATATGAACATAAATGTGATTCTAAAGGAAGAGTTATGATGCCTTCTAAGTTTAGAGAGCAGCTTAGCGATACTTTCTTTGTAACAAAAGGTATGGAAG
>CAYSPO010000003.1:27517-60361 GCA_964432945.1 uncultured Peptoniphilaceae bacterium | reverse complement strand
ATTTATTTATCAGTGAATTAAAAGGAACAGATAAGGTTAAGTTATATGGACCTTTGGATGAAAGACAAGGGGCAGTAGTAGCTCTTAATATTGAAGGAATGGACTCATCAGAAGTTGGATTTATTCTTAATGAAGACTATGAGATATTCATTAGACCAGGTCTTCACTGTGCTCCATTAGCTCATGAAACTTTAGGTACTACCAATACTGGTACAGTTAGATTTAGCTTTGGATACTTTAATACAGAAGAAGAGACTATAACTGCCGCCAATGCAATCAAAAAAATTGCTAAGGAGAACTAATGCAAGGTTTTTTTAATGTTTTACAGACTTTAAACCTAATTTTACTATTAGTTTTAATAGTATTTATGGTTTTAGCTTATATGATCATTTCACAAATGAACAGAAGAATACAAAGAATGAATAGAAGATATAATAAGCTTCTAAGGGGTTACGGAGAACTAGATATGGAAAGTTTAGTTGTAACTCATGGGAAAGATATAGATCTTCAAGCAAATAGATTATTAGAATTAGCAGAGGATATTGATAAAAGAGAGGCAGTTATTCTAGAAAGTATTAAAGAACTTGATAGAAGGACAACTCACTCTATACAAAATATAGGATTTCACAGATATAATGCTTTTGATTATTCTACTAATGAACTTTCCTTTACTATTGTCTTACTAGATGAAAGTTTTTCAGGCGTAATTTTAACTAGTATATATGGAAGTGATAATACTATAACCTATGCAAAAGAGGTAAAAAATGCTAGAGCACTTCAAGAAATTTCCATTGAAGAAGAGCTTGCTTTAGGAAGAGCTTTAAAAACAAATAACTAAGGAGGCTTTATGACCTTATTTGATGAATTAGAAGAAAAGCTATTTAGTAAACCAAGAATTATTTATCCTGAAGCTATGGATCTTAGAATTTTGAAAGCTAGTTCTAAGTTAGTAAAAGCTGGGAAAATTCATGGAATACTTCTAGGAAATCCAGAAGAAATTAATAATATAGCTAGTGAAAACTCAATAAATATTGATGGTTTAGAAATAATTGATATTTTGAATTCAGAAAAAATGGATGAGATGATAGATTCCTTTGTTGAAATTAGAAAAGGCAAAAATACTAGAGAAGATGCAGTAAAACTTCTTAAATCTCCAACTTACTTTGGTACCATGATGATTAAATTGGGAATGGCTGATGCTATGGTAGCAGGAGCAGTGTATTCTACGGGAGATACTATTAGACCTGCTTTACAAATTATTAAAACAAAAGCAGGGAATTCTAGGATTTCTGGGGCTATGCTTATGCTGGGACCAAATGATGAAAGATATATTTTTGCTGATATAGCAATTAATATTAATCATGATGCAAATGGTCTAGCAGAAGTTGCTTACCAATCAGCGGAAACAGCTAAATTATTTGGTATTGATCCTAAAATAGCTATGTTAAGTTTTTCAACTAAAGGATCTGCTAAATCTAAAGAAGTAGACTTAGTTACAGAGGCTTTAGAAATAGCGAAAGAAAAATATCCAGACTTATGTATTGATGGGGAACTTCAGTTTGATGCTGCTATTTCCCAAAATGTAGCTAATCTTAAAGCTCCTAATTCAACTGTGGCAGGAAAAGCTAATGTATTTGTATTCCCGGACTTACAATCAGGAAATATAGGATATAAAATAGGTCAAAGGCTTGGAGGATATAAGGCCATTGGTCCAATCCTTCAAGGATTAGCAGCTCCAATCGCTGATTTATCAAGAGGCTGTGATGAAGAAGATGTATATAAACTTTCAATTCTTACTGGTTTACAAGCTCAAAGTCAAAAATAAAAACATAATCTGCTAGAAAAGAGATTTTCTAGCAGATTTTTTATTCTATTATTTTCTTGAAACTGTTGATATTTGATGATGATTTGTAATAATATACAAAATAATTTTTTGTCTCCAAAATATATTAATAAAAGTAGCCTATTTATATAAATAGACTACTTTTTTATTAATTAATTAAACCTTCATAAATTTCTTCTTTACTTATTTGTATAACACTGGTATCTGCAAATAAATCAGATAAATTTTGCTTGTATTCTGTAAAAGCAGTTATAACATATAATAGGCTCAATATAGAATAGCTATGAATAAATCTTCCAACAAATTCTCTTATAAAGATAGTAGTAAAATCAAGTTTTTTGCCATCAAGTCTTACCACCCTTAATCCAAATAACATCTTACCAAGGGATTGTCCGTTATTGATAAGATTTGTAATCGTAAAGTATAGACTAATAATAATACTAGTTATCAAAGCAGTGGATTTAGGACTTAAATCTAAGTTTGCAAAGCCAAGTATTATTTTAACTATTGCTCCTGCAATTAAAGAGTCAAATGTAAAGGCAAAAAATCTTATCCAAAAACCTGCGGCAAGTTCTTTTGGAAAGAATGCTTTTTTACTTGTGATTTCTTCCTCTGCTTTATTTTCTTTTTGTTTTTCATCTTTAGTAAAGCGAATTCTTTTATTTTTTATATTGTTATCTTTATCAACTTCTCTTATTATAGGATTTTCCAAAAATTCTTCTTTAGTTAAATATAATTTTTCAGTATCCTTATTCATTTATTCACCCCCATAGAGGTATAAAGCTCTAGGGCTAGTAACTTTAGGATTTGTTAAAAGTTCTTTAATGTCATCAAGTTCAGTTTTAGATGACATAGTTAAAAAACTTGGAAGAGAGGTTTTCATAGGATAAACATAGTGGAAAACTTCAGGATCAGTTAAAGCTGTTTCTTCTATTAAGGCAGCTAGTGCTTCTTCTTGAGTTCCAATTTCATCAATAAGACCATTTTCTACTGCTTGATTAGCAGTGTAAATTCTACCATCAGCTAATTTCTTTAGTTTAGCTATATCCATATCTCTACCTTCAGCAACTATATCAATAAACCTGCCGTAAGTTTCGTCTACAAAAGCTTGGAAGATTTTTTGAGTTTCTTCGTCATTATGATTTCCTCTTTTTTGTTTACCAGAAGTATATTCAATTTGTTTTATACCAAATTTATTGTAAAGTCCTTCTAAATCTAAACCAGAGTATATAACACCGATAGAGCCAGTTATAGTATCATCATAAGCATAGATTTTATCTCTACCAGCTGAAATATAATATCCTCCTGAAGCAGCCATATTTCTCATAGAAACATATATAGGCATTCTTTGTTGAATATTTACTAATTCTTTTCTAATTTCTTCTGATTCAAAAACGCCTCCACCTGGAGAATTTACTACTAAAAGTAAACCTTTAATACTTTCATCTTCAGAAATATCTCTTAAATTTTCCAAGAAATCTTCATGGGTATAACCAGGTCCATAAACGCCATTAGTCATAATTGTCCCCGAAAGTTCTGCTACTGCAATTCTATTTGAAGAGTCAGAGCCTTGGATAACTTCTTCTATTCTTGGACTGTCATCTAGTAAACTTACTAATGGATTATAATTTTTACCGTATTTACCTATTAGTTCTTCTTCGTTATCAATCCTTGGAGCAAACCAAGATAGGACAAGAATTATAGCACCTAAAGCTAGCGCCATCCATCTTTTATTGTTCATATTGCCTCCTTAATGAGTTATTCTCAAAATAAATGTAGATTAATTTTGTTAAAATTTAATCTAATATAATAAGTATAACAAAGAGACTATTAAATAAAAAGAATTAATATATCTTTATAGTCAATAATCTTTATAATATATATTCAATGTCAAATATGTTATATAATGTATTTTTAGTGGTATACTAAAGTATACGGGGGTAACGGATGAGATATAAAAATCCTTACTATAAAAAAACAAAAAAAGCATTTGATATGATGATATCATGTGGATTTTGTAAAAAAAATATTATAAAATATAGAAAGATAGGAAAAGGAACCCTGCTTAGAATATGGGTATCAAGAATTAAAGAAGCTGAATTTCCAATAGTTTCAGAAAAACTTATATGTCCTTTTTGTAAAAAAGAACTGGGAACTTTAGTTAAGATAGATTCTGACCTAGCTTATAAGACACACAGGTCTAGTTTAAGAACTAGAAGATTAGATTAATTAGAATAATATAGGGGTGTAAAAAATGAAGAAAATTGTTACTGGTAAGACTAAAGATGTTTATGAATTAGATAATTCTAACTTAATGTTAAAATTTAAAGATGATGTAACAGGTAAAGATGGGGTATTTGATCCAGGAGCTAACGAAGTTGGTTTATCTATTGAAGGATCTGGTCATGCTGGTTTATCTTTAACAAAATATTTCTTTGAAAGATTTAGAGATATGGGAATTGCAACTCATTATATAGGTGCGGACCTTGATGAAAACACAATGGAAGTTAAAAAAGCTCATACATTTGGTGCAGGATTAGAATGTATTTGTAGATATAAAGCAGTAGGATCATTTTACAGAAGATACTCTAAATTCACTGAAGAAGGAATTGACTTAGATGGATTTGTAGAAATTACAGTTAAAGATGACGCTGCTGGAGATCCTCCAATTTCTAAAGAAGCCTTAGTTATGCTTGGAGTTACAACACAAGAAGAAGCAGAAACTCTATATTCTCTAACTAGAAAAATCTCTGATGAAATTAAAGATATCTTAGCTGAAAAAGGACTAGATCTTTATGACATCAAACTAGAATTCGGAAAAGATGAAGATGGAAATATAATGCTTATAGATGAAGTTTCTGGTGGAAATATGAGAGTTTATAGAGGAAACGAATATATAGAACCACTTAAACTACCTGAGTTAATTCTAGGATAATAAATATGGATTTTTTAGAAGTAGTTGAAAATAGAAGATCATATAGAAAATTTACAGACAAAAAAATAGACAAAAAACTATTAGAAAAAATGGTAAATATAGCTATACAATCTCCAACAGCTATGAATAAACAAAATCGTATATTCACTATAATACAAAACGAAAAACTTATTAAAAAACTAGAAGGTATTCTAGCTAGGGAATATACTATAGAAGGTTACAATTTCTTTGGAGCTCCTTGTATTATTCTTGTAAGTGCACCTAAAGTAAATGAAACTCTAGGTATACAAGATACAGCTATAGCTCTAGATCATATTTACTTAGCTTCTACTTATTTTGGACTTGGATCTTGTTGGATTAATCAATTCAAGGAAGCTAAATCAGATGAATATATTGAGTTTTTAAGAGAAATAAATATTCCACAAGACCATATAGTTTATGCGGGTATGGTGGTAGGATTTGCAGATGAAGTTCCTAAAGAAAATCCTAGAAATGAAGAAATCAGATTTATCTAATAATTTTAAAATTTAATTTACTAAGAGCCTCCTTTGGAGGTTCTTTTTCTAAGTACAGAAAGTGCTTGATTACTAATTTTTAGGGTATATTAGTAGTTGATTATATAAGGGAGTTGTTGGAGAGCCTATGGATAGATACGAGGAAAAGAAACAAGCTATAATTGATTACTTTAAATCAGGGGAAAAAGATATCCATGATTTCAAAGTAGGAGTTGAGTTTGAGCATATAATTGTTGATATTAGAACTTATGAAAGCATTTCATTATATGGTAAAAATGGTGTTTCAAAAACTATTGAAGCACTTAATAAATACGGTTGGGTAATTGACTACCAAGAGGGTTTCGCAGTGGGTGCAACAAAAGGGCCCTATACAATAAGTACAGAGCCAGCAGGTCAATTTGAAGTAAGTATAGACGCAAATAAATCGGTAGAGGATTTAGAAAGTGAATATATTATCTTTTTAGAGGAAATTAATCCTATTTTGAAAGAAAAAAATCAGAGATTACTTGGAATCGGATACCACCCTGTTACAGTAATAGACGATATAAAAATTTCTCCAAAGAAAAGATATGGTTATATGTATAATCATTTCAAATATAAAGGCAGTAGATCTCATAATATGATGAAAGGAACAGCAGCTGTTCAAGTTATATTAGATTATAATTCTCAAGAGGATTTTATAAGAAAGTATAGATTAGGCTCGGCTTTATCTCCTATCTTATATACAATATTTGAGAATGCCTATATTTTTGAAGGCAAACCAGTAGATTTTCATGGAGTTAGGCAATATATTTGGAAAAATACTGATCCAGAAAGATCTGGCTTAGTAAAAACTGCCTTTGATAAAGATTTTTCCTATGAAAAATATGCAGAGTATATATTAGATACAGATGTAATATTTATTGATGATGAAAAAGGACTTCGTTCTACAAAAGGTCTTGCCTTTAAAGATGTCTTTGATTTAGATGGAAATATAGAAGAACAGATTTTTCACGCTGTTTCCATTGTATTTCCAGATTTAAGACTCAAAAAATACTTGGAATTTAGAATGATGGACTCTCTACCTTATCCATTAAATTTTGCACCTGTTAGCTTAATAAAGGGATTATTCTATAATGAAGAAAATTTAAATAGGCTAGAGGAATTATTCAAAGATGTTAACTATGCACTTGTAAACGAAGCTAAAGAAAAAACAAAAGCAAGAGGCATAGAGGCTGAATATTTAGGCAAATCTATTTATGAGTGGTCTTTAGAACTAATGGCTATGGCAGAAAAAGGATTAAATGAAAGAGAGAAAAAACTTTTAAATCCACTAAAAGAGTTGGTTGAAATGGAATTAACTCCAAGAGATAAATTTAAGATAAACTATGATAATTTTGGTCTAGAAGTTGCTGCTAGAGAAACGATTGTTGAGGTGTAGAATGTTTAATGAAAGATTAGTTAATGAATATATTGGCATTATAAAAAAAGATCCAGAATTTTACTTTAATGACTATAAGAACATAGTTGAAAGAGTAAATAATTCAGATGCTATCTATAAAGGAGAGCCTATTCCTGTAACCTATCAAGCTATGTTAATCGGCGAAGATAATATGGAAGAATTCAAGGATATAGCAAGTAAATTAATGGTAATAACAAACAAAATTACCAATAAATACCTAGAAAGTCCAGAATATAGAAAACTTTTTAGATATCCAAAAATGCTAGAAGATTTAATTCTTCATTATCCTGGATATAATATGCCTGTGCCGATTTGTAGGTATGATATGTTTTATAATGGTAAAGATGATTATGTTTTCTGTGAGTTTAATACAGACGGCTCATCTTCAATGAATGAAGACGATATAATCGGTGAGATTATGTTAGATAGCAAAGCTCATGAAAAGTTATCAGAGAAATACCAATTAAAGCAATTTGAATTATTTGAGTCTTGGGTAGATAAAGCCTATGAAATTTATAAATCTGCAGACCAAGCAGTAGACAAACCGAATGTAGCTATTTTAGACTTTACAGGACTTGGAATAACAAATGAATTTGCAAGATTTAAGAAAACTTTTGAAGATAAAGGATTTAATTGTGAAATTGTAGATCCAAGAGATGTTGTTTATAAAGATGGGAAAGCATATAAGGGAGACTTTAGGTTAGATTTAGTTTATAGAAGAGCTGTTACAGTAGAAATGATAAGAAGATATGAAGAGATAAAAGACTTCATCGAAGCTTACCTAAACAATGCTTTTGTAATGATAGGATCTTTTAGATCACAAATTATGCACTCTAAACTTATTTTCAAAATTTTTAGAGATCCAATGACAAAAGAAATTTTAACAGATGAAGAAAATAAGTTCTTAGAAGCTCATATACCTTTCACAGAAATTTTAGAAAATCAAGAAGATTATGATACGGTTCTAGAAAATAAAGATAAATATATTCTAAAACCATTCGATAGCTATTCTTCAGATGGTGTTTATGCAGGTCAAGAGCATAATCGTGAAGAATGGAAAGAAATATTAGACAAAGCTTACCAAAATGACTATATCTACCAAGATTACTTTAATATGGATAAGGTAGACTTTGTAGAATATGATAAAGAAGGAAAGCTTCATATTACTCCTTTCTCTTTTGTAATGGGAATGTATATATATGCAGAACAGTTTCAAGGTCTATATACAAGGATAGGTAACGCAGCACTTATTTCAGGAGCAAGGGACTATTACACTACTCCAAATATTTTAGCAATAGAAAAATAGCAATATAAAAAAGCAAGGAAATAAAATTCCTTGCTTTTTATTTATTGTTTTTTAAATAATTTTCAATGAAATCTAAATCTTCAATATCAAAGACTTTGATTTTATTTTCTATTAAGATTTTTGCAAAAATTCCTTGTCCATTTATTAAAGTACCTGTAAAAGTTCCATCATATATCTTCTTTAGACCACATGAAGGGCTTCTTGACTGAAGTATAGCAAAATCAATATTATTTTCTAAAGCAGTATTAAGTGCAATTTCGGCTCCCAGCTTAAACTGTTCGTCTACTGAAATACCTTCACTGTTGATAACTTCTCCATCTATAATTTCTGCTGGATGTCTTGGTGTAGAAAGGCCGCCCATAACTTCAGGACAAACTGGAAAAACTTCATGATTGTGGATAAGTTCTTTAAGTTTTTCATTTAAGTTATTCCCTGCATTATATTTACAATTCTCACCTAAAAGACAAGCACTAACTAATATATTCATACTCTACTCCTAAAATAATTATTACCTTATTATAACTCAAATAGAGGAAAAATATTAAAAAACAGACAAGTTTTTCTCCAATTTCATATATTTCTACTAAAGTATAGCAAAATTTAAGCTTATTAAAGTAAAATATTATGAAAATTCCTATGATGATGTATAATATATTTAGTTAGACATCAACAAGGAGGCAAGGATGGAAAGATTTTTTGTAAGAACAAAAGAAAGTTTTGATGAAAAAAGTAATTCTTTAAAAAGAGAGATAGAAACAAGATTGGGCATCTCCCCTGAATCACTTACTATTTATGATGTATTTGATGTAGAAACTGAAGGTGACATAGCAAAGGTAAAAGATTTAGTAATCACTAATTTAGAAGAAGAAGTGAAAGATTCTAAATTTGATAAGTATATTGCATATAGGGCTTTTGCAGTTCAATATGATCAAAAAGCAGATGCTT
The DNA here is from genome assembly GCA_964432945.1 of uncultured Peptoniphilaceae bacterium. Lineage (GTDB taxonomy): Bacteria > Bacillota > Clostridia > Tissierellales > Peptoniphilaceae > CAYSPO01. Next base: position 51,376 of record CAYSPO010000003.1, on the reverse strand, counting down.
GTATGGAAATTCTAGCTATGGCAGGAGTAAAATGTGAAATATCAACAGGAACTCTTATAGATTTTTCAGGAATAAGTGATGAAGAATTAGAAACTATCAAGGCTTATATAGTCAACACAGTGGTAGAAAAAGAATTTAATCCATTTGAAATAAAGAAAGAAACAATCCCTCAAGAAAGTCAAGAAAAAATTGTCATGGAAGGCTTTATTGATTTAGATAAAGCAGGTCTTGAGTCTTTCTTAAAAGATGAAGGCTTAGCTATGAGTATTGAAGATTTAGTACATATTCAAAAATACTTTATCAGCGAAAAAAGAAATCCAACAGAAACAGAAATTCTAGTATTGGATACTTATTGGTCAGATCATTGTAGGCATACAACTTTTGAAACTGCCCTTACAAATATTGAAATAAAAGAAGGTAGATTTAAAGCAGAAATAGAAAACGCCTTCGAAACATACCTTGACCTAAAGAAAGAAACTTCAAGAGAAGAAAAAGATAGAACTTTAATGGAAATGGCTACAATAGTAGGAAGATACTTTAGACAAGAAGGGCTATTAGAAGACCAAGAAGTTTCAGATGAAATAAATGCTTGTTCAATTGAAATAGAAGTTGACGAAGACGGTGTTAAAAATCCTTGGCTCTTAATGTTTAAAAATGAGACACACAACCACCCAACAGAAATTGAGCCATTCGGTGGAGCAGGAACTTGTCTAGGAGGATGTATTAGAGATCCACTTTCTGGAAGATCTTATGCATACCAAGCTCTAAGACTTACAGGAGCAGGGGATATAACAAAACCTGTAGAAGAAACTTTAGAAGGTAAACTTCCTCAAGTAAAAATAACTACTACTGCAGCAGATGGATATTCTGACTACGGAAAGCAAATAGGATCAGCAGCATCATATATAAAAGAATTCTATCACCCAGGATTTGTAGCTAAAAGAATGGAAATGGGAGCAGTTGTCGCAGCAGCACCAAGAGAAAATGTAACTAGAGAACAACCAGTAGCTGGAGATTTAATTCTTTTATTAGGAGGAAAAACAGGAAGAGACGGAGTAGGCGGAGCAACAGGATCAAGTGTTGAACAAAGCGCTGAAACAGCTGAAGCGTCATCTTCAGAAGTTCAAAAAGGTAATCCAACTATTGAAAGAAGAATAGTTAGACTTTACAAGAGAACTGAAGCAGCAAGATTAATTAAAAAATCAAACGACTTCGGAGCAGGTGGAGTATCAGTAGCTATAGGAGAACTTGCAGATGGTCTTGATATCGACTTAAATGCAGTTAAAACTAAGTATGAAGGCCTATCAGCAACCGAAAGAGCAATCTCTGAGTCACAAGAGAGAATGGCAATTGTTTTAGATCCAAAAGATCTTGATGAATTCCTAGGCTACTGTATAGAAGAAAATGTAGATGCTTACCAAGTAGCAGTTGTTACAGAAGAACCAAGACTTGTAATTAACTTTAATGGAGAAAAAATTGTTGACTTATCAAGGGAATTTTTAGATACAAATGGAATCAAACAAAGCCAAACTGTAATCATTAATTCAGATGAAGGTAAAAAGAATCCATTTGAAGAAAATGCAGACCTTAAAGTTACAAAAGAAAATATTTTAAATCACTTCTCCAAACTAGAAAATAATATCCAAAAAGGATTAGCTCAAAAATTTGATATGACAGTTGGTAGATCAACAGTTTTAATGCCTTTTGGTGGAAAATATCAATTAACAGAAGCTCCAGCAAGTGTTCAAAAACTACCAGCAAGAGGCTTTACTAAAACAGCTTCAGCTATGGGAGTAGGCTATATTCCAAACCTAGCATCTTACTCACCATTCTTAGGAGGACTTTATTCAGTAATTGAAGCACTAGCAAGACTTGTAGCAACAGGAACTGACTATAAAGGAGTAAGATTAACTAACCAAGAATTCTTTGAAAGATTAGATAAGAATGAAGAAAAATGGGGTAAACCAACACAAGCCTTATTAGGACTTGTAGAAGCAGAATTAGCAATGGGAGTTCCATCTATTGGTGGTAAAGACTCTATGAGTGGATCATTTGAAGATAAGGTACATGTGCCTCCTACTCTAGTGACATTTGGAATTAATACAGTAGATGTAGATCATGTAATTAGCCCAGAATTCAAAGAAGCTGGAAATAAGATTTACCTTGTTAGCCTACCAATGACAGAAAATTACCATCCAAACTATAAGGCCTATAGAGAAAACTTAGATAAAGTTCTTAACTATATGAGAGATGGAAAAGTTAAGTCAGCAAACATCGTAGAAGGTGGACTTGCTTTAGCTTTAGCAAAAATGTCTTATGGTAATATGATTGGTGCAAAAGTAAACACAAGCTTAAATGTTTTCGATATTATGCCAGGATTCCTAATTTTAGAATCATCAGAAGATTTAGACTTTGAAATTATTGGTGAAACTATTGAAAACTCTCTAATTATAAATGATGTAGAAATTTCTTTAGAAGAAGCTCTACAAGCATCAACAAGTAAATATGAAGATATCTATCCAATAAATATCGAAAACAAGGATATGGAAATAGATAAAAATATCTGTGAAGCTAAAACGGAAATAGAAAAAGAAACACAAGAGCCAGTAGTTTTAATTCCAATATTCCCAGGAATAAACAACGAATATGACCTTGAAAATGCATTCAAAGCAACAGGAGCAAATGTAAAAACAGTTGTTTTCTCAACAGATGACGAGCATTTTGAAGGATCTGTAGATAATATGGCAAAAGAAATAGAATCTGCAAATATTATGGCAATAGCTGGATCATCAGGATTTGGAAACCACCCACTAGGTGGAGGAAAGCATATCCAAGTATTCTTAGAAATACCTAAGATAAAAGCAGCAGTAGAAAAATTCCTTGAAAAAGGACTACTTCTAGGAATAGATGACGGATTTAAAGGTCTAGTTTTAACAGGATTACTTCCAAATGGAGAATACTGTAAAAATGAAGACTTCGCCATTGGAGAAGGAGATAACTTCTACAATAGAATGGTAGATGTAAGAGTATCATCAACAATGTCACCATGGATGAATGGCTTTGAAGCAGGAGAAGTATTCAAGCTTAATATTTCATCATCAGAAGGAAGAATTATCTTAACAGAAGAAAAATATAAAGAACTTTGTGAAAAAGGACAAATTGCTGGTCAATATGTAGATAGCGAAGGAAATCCAACTATGGATTCAGTAAACAATCCATTAGAATCTATGTATGCAATTGAATCAGTAACATCAGCAGACGGAAAAATTTTAGGAAAAATGACACACCCAGAAAGATATGAAGAAGGAATTCTTAAAAATATTCCTGGAAATAAAGATCAAAATATTTTCCAAAATGCAGTAGATTTTTTTAGAAAATAAAAGATAGCATAAATAACACCCCCACATTAGAAACAATGTGGGGGTGTTTTGATATCTTGATTTTATATAGTAACTAATAATCTTTTCTGCTTTTTAATAGGATTTTATATAAATAATAAATTTAATATTAATAAAAATTTTATAAAATTAATATTGAAATGGTATTCAATGTTCACATACAAAGTGTAGGGCTTAAATATTTGAAATGAACTTCTTGTAGAATAATTTACTTATTGATATGATTATCTTTAATGGAAAATATAAATTTCTATATATTGTAAATACATAGTCATATTTTATTTTAAAAATAAGTAAGAAGGTGTGTATCCAGAGTGAAAATTTTAAATAATATAGATAGTACTGTTAAAGAAGACTTAGAACTAACAATAGATAAAGATAGTAAGATATCAATTGCAGCCGCATATTTCTCTATTTATGCATATGAAGAGCTGAGAGCTCAATTAGAAAATATTGAAGAGCTTAATTTTATATTTACATCTCCAACCTTTGTTAAAGAAGAGGCACAAAAAACAGAAAAGAGCTTTTATATTCCTTTATTAGATATGGAAAGAAGCCTGCACGGAACTAAATTTGAACTTAAGCTTAAAAATGAATTAACTCAAAAAGCAATTTCGAAAGAATGTGCAGATTGGATAAGAAGAAAAGTAAAATTTCGTGCCAATTTGACAAACGAAAATATGATGGGTTTTATGAATGTAGATAATTATACATATAGCCCAATAAACGGCTTTACAACTGTAGATCTTGGGTGTGAACGAGGAAATAACGCTTACTACCCTGTACATAAAACTGATGAAAATGAAAATGCCAAATACTATTTAAACTTATTTGAAGAAATATGGAATGATAATGAAAGGTTAGTTGATGTAACTGACACTGTAATTGAAAGTATAACTGAAGCATATAAGGAAAATTCACCTGAACATGTATATTTCTTTACTCTTTATCATATATTTTCAGAATTTCTTGAAGATATGTCAGAAGATGATCTTCCAAATGAAGCAACTGGATTTAAGGAAAGTAAGGTTTGGAATACTTTATATAAATTTCAGAAAGATGCTGCAATAGGTATAATAAGTAAGTTAGAAAAATATAATGGTTGTATTCTTGCAGATAGTGTAGGGTTAGGTAAGACCTTTACAGCCCTTGCTGTAATAAAATACTATGAGAATAGGAATAAATCAGTCCTAGTTTTGTGCCCTAAAAAACTATCTGAGAACTGGAATACTTTCAAAGGTAATTATATTAATAATCCAATAGCAGAAGATAGGTTGAGATATGACGTTCTCTATCATACAGACCTTTCTAGAGAAAAAGGGGACTCTAATGGGATTGATTTAAGCAGGCTAAACTGGGGAAACTATGATTTACTTGTCATTGACGAAAGCCATAACTTTAGAAATGGAGGATACATATCTAAAGATGGTAAGGAAAATCGATATCTTAAACTAATGAATAAAGTAATTAGAAAAGGAGTTAGAACCAAAGTACTTATGTTGAGTGCTACTCCAGTAAATAATCGCTTTATTGACCTTAAAAACCAAATAGCTCTTGCATATGAAGGAGACCCTGGAAGTATAAACCAAAAACTTAACACGAAAAGAAGTATTGACGATATATTTAAACAGGCACAAGGTGTATTCAATATATGGGCAAAGTTACCTGTAGAGGATAGAACAACAAATAGACTTTTAAAAAATTTAGATTTTGATTTTTTTGAAGTACTCGATAGCGTAACAATAGCAAGATCAAGAAAACATATAGAAAAATACTATGACACTAGCGAGATAGGAAGTTTTCCAAAGAGATTGACGCCAATATCAAAAAGACCAAAGTTAACAGATTTAGAAACGGCGATAAATTATAATGAAATTTATAGTCAATTGATGAGTTTAAATCTTTCTATATACACACCTTCAAACTTTCTTCTACCTTCAAAATTATATAAGTATGACACATTAAGAGATAAAAAATTAGGAGGTATAACTCAAAAAGGTCGTGAGGAAGGTATTAAAAGACTCATGAATATAAATCTCCTTAAAAGACTTGAAAGTTCAGTTCACTCTTTTAAATTGACAATGAATAGAATAGAGGAGTATATAATTGATACTCTTGAAATAATTAAAGATTACAAGAGTGGAAGTAAGAATATAGAACTGAGTAATATAAATATAAATGATTTTGATGATGATGATTTAAGTACAAATCTGTTTGAGGTAGGTAAAAAAGTAAAAATAGATTTGGAAGATATGGATTATATCACTTGGGAAAATGAACTTAAATCAGATAAAGAAAATCTAGCCTTATTAAGGCTTATGATTTCAGATATTAAGCCGGAAAATGATAGTAAGCTCCAGTGTTTATATTCATTGATTGATGAAAAATTAGAAAACCCTATAAATGAAGGAAATAAAAAAATAATAATATTTACTGCGTTTTCAGATACAGCTGATTACCTTTATGAAAATGTGAGTAAGTATGCTAAAGAAAAGTATAACTTAGATACTGCAGAAATTACAGGTTCAGTAGAAGGTAAATCAACAGTAACAGGTAAAAAAATGGACTTAAATACAGCACTAACTTTATTTTCTCCGGTATCAAAAGGTAAAGATGTCCTATTTCCCGACTCTAATGATGAAATAGATATATTGATTGCAACAGACTGTATATCTGAAGGTCAAAACTTACAGGATTGCGACTATCTTGTGAACTATGATATCCATTGGAATCCAGTAAGAATTATTCAGAGGTTTGGAAGAATTGACCGTATAGGAAGTAAAAATAAAGCTATACAACTTGTAAATTTCTGGCCAGATTTAGACCTAGATGAATATATAAACCTAAAGGCAAGGGTAGAGACCAGAATGAAGATATCGGTAATGACATCAACGGGAGACGATAATCCGATTAGTTTAGAAGAAAAAGGTGACCTAGAATATAGAAAAGAGCAGTTAAAAAGGTTACAAAAAGAAGTAGTAGACATTGAAGACATGGGTAGTGGTGTTTCAATAATTGACCTAGGTCTTAATGATTATAGAATGGACCTTCTAGACTATGTTAAAAAAGGTACTGATTTTAAAAAAGTTCCCAATGGCCTATATACAGTTGTAAAAGAGACAGAAGAAACACCTAAGGGAGTTATCTTTGTACTTAAAAATATTAATGACAGTATAAATAAAGATAGTAGAAATAGGATCCATCCCTTTTATATGGTCTATGTAGGAGAAAATGGCGAGATATTAACAGACTACCTAAGTCCTAAAGAGATACTAGATGATTTAAGGCTTTTATCTAGAGGAAAAAAAGTTCCCTATAAAAATTCATGTAAAGAATTTAATAAGGAGACTGAAGACGGTAGAAATATGACAGCTATATCAAAGCTGCTTAACGAAGCTATAAGCTCCATAGTAGATACAAAGGAGGAAAGTGATTTGGATAGTTTATTTAAGCCAGGAGGAACATCTGCCTTGCTTTCTGATGTAAACGGTATTGATGACTTTGAGATTATTTCTTTTTTTGTAGTGAGGTGATTAGATGATAAAATTACCTAAAAGTACTGCGTTTAATAAGAAAATACCCAAGCAAAAATTCTATGAAAATTTAAATGTTTCTGATAAATTAAAAAGAGCATTTATAGAAGATATAAAGAGTGTTTATTGGACTAACAAAATTTCTGAAGACACCATAAATATAAAGTCAGGTATAGAGGTTAAGGAAATTCAAATTTTCTTAATCGAATTAAAAGGAAAAGAAATTGATGAAAACTTACTGATGCAAATTGATAGTCATATTCCCTATCATATAGTATTTATTCTAAACTATTTAGATAAATATAAGCTAGCTATAGGCTACAAGGAAGAGGCGCTTGCAGGTAACAAAGCCTTTAAAGTATCTAGTTACTATTACAGTGATTGGATAGAAAAAGAAAATATAAGTCTGAATCTTAGAGGTCTAAACCTAGACAGAGTTTATGAAAATCTACTAAAAGATATAAGAGGAAGAGAATTAGAGCCTGTAGAGAATGAGACTATGGCTGACTTAGTAGAAAAAGATATTAAAATAGAAGAATTAAAAAAAGATATAGAAAAATTAAAAATAAATAGAAGAAAAAGTAAACAATTGAATAAACAAATGAAAATAAATGATCAAATTAGAACTTTAAAAAATGAAATTGAGAAATTAATGGGAGAAGCATAATATGAACGAAAAAATGAAATTTGAAACTCCAGACTTAAGTCATTTAAATATAGAAAAGTTGGGGGAACTCTTTCCCAACTGTATAACAGAAAAAAAAGATGAAGAGGGAAGGATAATAAAAGCTGTTAACTATGAGGCTTTTAGGCAGATGTTTTCAAAGGAACTGGTAGAAGAAGGCGATGAATCCTACGAATTTACCTGGGTAGGCAAGAGAGAATCTATAATAGAGGCAAATAAACCTATTAGAAAAACCCTAAGACCCTGCCTAGAAGAAAGTAAAGACTGGGATAATACTGAAAATTTATACATAGAAGGGGATAACTTAGATGTCCTTAAGACACTTCAAGAGTCCTATTTAAACTCAGTAAAAATGATCTATATAGACCCTCCTTATAATACGGGTAATGATTTTATCTACAATGACGACTTTAAAATGACCAGCGAAGAATATAGTGAAGAAAGTGGAGAGCTAGACGAAGAAGGCAATAGGCTTTTTAAAAACACAGACTCCAATGGAAGATTCCACTCAGACTGGTGCTCAATGATCTACCCTAGGCTAGTTTTGGCTAGAAACCTACTATCAGATGATGGGGTAATATTTATATCCATTGATGACAATGAGCAGGATAATTTAAAGAAAATATGTGACGAAATTTTTGGGGAAGAAAATTTTATTTCTATGGTTATTCCTATTATAAATCCAAGAGGTGCACAGTCAAGTAATCATATAGCAGTTAACCATGAATATATTTTATGTTACTGTAAAACAAAAGAAGCAGAAACATTTGGATTAGAATTAACAGATAAACAGAAAAAAGAATATAATAAACAAGATAAAGAAGGCAGATTTAGGGAATTAGGATTAAGAAAAAGAGGTGCGGATTCGCGTAGAGAAGATTCGCCTAGCTTATTTTACCCAATTTATTTTAATGAAATAACAGGAGATATTTCCACCAAAATCAAATATGATATAAAAATTATTCCTAAATTAAGCGATGGGTCTTATGGTAGGTGGAGATGGAGTGCTAAAAAAGTAGAAAAAGATAAGAATCAATTATTGGTTAGAACAGTTAGAAGGTCAGGGAGAGATGAATGGGATATTTTTACTAAAGACTACTTAACAGTTGAAAAAAGAAGAAAGCCCATGAGTTTATGGAATGAAAAAGAGATAAATAATGAGTTTGCAACTGAGTTAATAAAAGAGATATTTGAGGATAGTATATTTTCTTACCCTAAATCTTTATTTTTGTTAAAACGAATAATTACAATAGCCACAATAGAAGATGCCACAATCCTAGATTTCTTCTCAGGTTCAGCAACAACAGCCCATGCAGTAATGGAGCTTAATGCAGAGGATGGGGGAAATAGGAAGTTTATAATGGTACAGTTGCCAGAAGAAACTGATGAAAAATCAGAAGCCTACAAGGCAGGCTATAAAAATATATGCGAAATAGGAAAAGAAAGAATAAGAAGAGCAGGAGAAAAAATAAAGGAAGATAACAAAGATAAAGAAGGAATAGAAGAATTAGATGTAGGTTTTAGAGTCCTCAAGCTAGATGACACAAATATGAAGGATGTATACTATGCTCCTGAAGAATATGAACAAAACCTATTAGATAGGTTTGAATCAAATATAAAGGAAGATAGGGATGACCTAGACCTGCTTTTTGGATGTCTGATAGACTGGGGTCTGCCTTTAGACCGTCCATATGAGTCTATGGATATTACTGGAGTAAGGGTTCATGTCTACAACCATGGAGACCTAGTAGCTTGTTTTGATGAGGATATATCTGAGGAAGCTGTAAAGGAAATAGCTAAAATGGAGCCGCTAAGGGTTGTATTTAGGGACTCATCTTTTGCTGATGAATCAAAAAAGACAAATGTAAAAGAAATATTTAAACTTTTATCAGCAGATACCAGTGTAAAAGTTATATAAAGGAGAATCAAATTGAAATTAAAATTTAAACATCAAAAATTTCAAGCAGATGCAGCTAAGGCAATTGTAGATGTTTTTAAAGGTCAGCCTCGTCTTACTCCAAATTACCTAATGGATTATGGTGATGGTAATCAACAATTTGAAATTGGTGTAGATAACTTTACTGGCTGGTCAAATCAAAAAATAGTAGCTGATTTAAGCGATGGAATTATTCTTGAGAATATTAATAAAATTCAAAGGGAAAATGGGATAGAGCCTTCAAAAACTTTAGATGGTAAATATAATTTAACAGTGGAGATGGAGACGGGTGTTGGTAAAACATATACTTATATTAAAACTATGTATGAACTGTATAAGCACTATGGGTGGAGTAAGTATATTATTGTAGTGCCTAGCATAGCGATTAGAGAAGGGGTTTATAAATCTCTGGAGATAACCCAGGATCATTTTGCAGAAGAATATGGGAAGAAAATAAGGTTCTTTATATATGATTCTAGCAGGCTTAATGAAATAGATAGGTTTGCTTCAGATAGCAATATAAATGTTATGATTATAAATTCCCAAGCCTTTAATGCAACTGGAAAAGACGCTAGAAGGATTTATATGAAGCTTGATGAATTCAGAAGTAGGAGGCCTATAGATATATTGGCTGCAACTAATCCAATACTAATTATAGATGAGCCGCAGTCAGTAGAAGGGAAAAAAACAAAAGAAGGACTTAAAGAGTTTAATCCTTTAATGACATTAAGGTATTCGGCTACCCATAAAGAAAAATATAATATGATTTATAGGTTAGATGCGATGGATGCCTATAATAAAAAATTAGTGAAAAAGATACAGGTAAAGGGAATTTCTCAAAATAGTAATACTGCTTCAGATAGTTTTTTATACCTTGAGGGCATAAATTTATCCAAAGCTAGCCCAAAGGCTTCAGTTCAATTTGACTATAAAGCTGCCAGTGGAGTTAGGAAAAAGACCAGATATTTAGAAGAGGGAGATAACCTTTATAGTCTTTCTAATGAAATGGAAGAGTATAAAGAAGGATATGTCGTAAAGTCAATAGATGGTAGGGATGATTCTGTAGAGTTCTTAAATGGTATTAAGCTTTACGCTGGTGATGTTGTTGGAGATATAAATGAAGATGCCCTAAGAAGAATTCAGATAAGAGAGACCATTCTTTCACACTTAGAGAAAGAAAGGCAGTTGTTTTACAAGGGGATAAAAGTTTTATCACTATTCTTTATAGATGAGGTTGCAAAGTATAAGGAGTACGATGATTCTGGAACTCCATATAATGGAGTTTATGCAGAGATATTTGAGGAAGAATATAATGATATATTTGAAAAACTTCAAATGAAATTTAAAGAAGATGATTATGTAAAGTATTTAAACCAAATAGATGCAAAAAACACTCATGCTGGATATTTTTCAATAGATAAGAAGGGCAAGATAAAGGATAGTAAGCTCAAGGGTAGAAAAGGTGAAAAGTACTGTGATGATGTAGATGCATATGATTTAATTATGAAAAACAAAGAGCTCTTACTAGATAGAGACCCTAAGAAATCTCCTGTAAGATTTATATTTTCACATTCAGCCTTAAAGGAAGGTTGGGATAATCCAAATGTTTTTCAAATATGTACTCTTAAGCAGAGTGGAAGCGAAGTTAGAAAAAGGCAAGAAGTAGGCAGGGGGCTAAGACTGTGTGTTAACCAAAATGGCGAAAGGCAAGATGTATCTGTTTTAGGATCAGAAGTGCATGATATAAATAAGTTAACAATAATAGCAAGTGAATCCTATGATAGTTTTGCCAAAGGACTTCAGGCTGAAATATCAGAAACCATACATGATAGACCTAGAAAGGTAAATGAAGATTTATTTATCAATAGGATAATTAAAGATAAATCCGGAAATGAACAGGTTATTGATAGGGATCTGGCTGGTAAAATTAATTTTGCTATGATTAGAAATGGTTATATTGATAATGAAGGAACACTTACAGAGAAGTACTATGAGGATAAGAAAAATAATTCTATAGAGTTAGCAGAAGAGGTTGAAGATTCAAGGGAGAGTGTAATAGAAATTATTGACTCTATTTATGATGAAAACAGTATGAAGCCTGAAGATGCAAGAAGTAACAATATTGAATTGAATGTTGATCAAGAAAAACTGAATTCTAAAGAATTTAAGGCCTTGTGGGAGAAGATAAATAGGAAATCTTATTATAAGGTTAGTTTTGACTCAGAGGAGTTAATAGAAAAGTCAGTGCTTGCACTAGATAATAGGCTTAATGTTCCGAAAATATTTTTCCGAGTAGAAAGCGGTAGTATGGACGAAATTAAATCTAAATCTGATTTGAGAGATGGAAGTGCTATGCTCATGGAAGATTCAAAGATTTATGGGGTTGAAAGGCCAATAGTAAGATCTTCAATAAAGTATGACCTTGTAGGAAAAATAGTTGAAGAAACTGGCTTGACCCGTAAAACAGCAGTTAGAATACTTAAAGAAATAAAGCCTTCTACTTTCCATCAATTTAAAGATAATCCTGAAGAATTTATTATTAGAGCATCTAAAATAATAAATGAGGAGAAGGCAACAGCTATAATCCAGCATATAACATATGATGTACTAGATGAGAAGTATGATATGAGCTTATTCACAGAACCGACAATTAAAGGAAAATTGGGAACGAATGCGATTAAAACAAATAAACATTTGTATGATTACATGGTTTATGATTCTGATAATGAAAGAAAGTTTGCTAGTGAGTTAGATATTAGTGAAGATGTAGCAGTTTATGTGAAGTTACCATCTGGCTTTAATATTTCTACTCCAGTAGGTAAATATAATCCAGATTGGGCAATAGCTTTCTATGAAGGAAGAATGAAGCATATATATTTTGTTGCAGAGACAAAAGGATCTATGAGCTCTATGGAATTAAGGGAAATCGAACAATCCAAAATCCACTGTGCAAAAGAACACTTTGATAAAATCAGTGGGGAAAATGTTAAGTACCATGTTGTAGATAGCTACGAGAATTTACTAAATTTAGTTAAGTCATAAAAGATCCAATATTGCAAGAGTTTAGATATGTAATTAGAAATTTAAAAACTTGTAGGAGAATTATTTTCTGCAGGTTTTTAATTAAACTAACTATTAAAATATCTCCTTAATAAAATACTTGACTTTATCTGACTTATCCTTTATACTATAGTTAGCAGTCGAGGTAGTAGAGTGCTAAAGATAAAGAACAGAACAATCAAAGGAGATGAGATTATGGTTAATTTGAAACCTTACAGAAGAAGTGATTTGGTTTTTAACAATAATTTAAACGAGATGTATAATATGATTGACAGTTTCTTTGGAGGAGATAGGCTTACAGCCTTAGAAAACTCAAGTTTTAAAATTGATATTAAAGACACAGAAGATGCTTATATAATCGAGGCTGAACTACCAGGCTTTGATAAAGATGAAATTGATGTAGAAGTAGAAAAAGGTAGATTAACTATCTCGGCTAATAAAGAAGAAGAAATTGACAATTCAGATGAAAAAACAAACTACATTCATAGGGAAAGAAGGACTTCTAGTATGTCTAGATCTATGACTTTTAAAGATATGAATGAAGAAAAGTTAAAAGCAGAATTGGATGATGGAATTTTAACTATTGAAGTTCCTAAGTTAGTTAGAGAAAATCAAGTTAAGAAAATTGAAATAAAGTAATTTTAAAAAATTAAATATTAAAGAGGCAAATGGTAATTTACCATTTGCCTCTTTCTTTTGATATAATTCTTTTTATAAAGAAGGAGTGAAGATATGTATCATTATGTTTTGGGAATATATTATTTAGTAATGTTTTTAGCAAATAAAATAAGATCAAAAACTTCAGTAAATAAATATCAAGGGATTAGAACTGTTCACAGTATGAGAACTGATGAGCATTGGCAGTTTACTCACGATTATTTATCAAAAGGGTTTTTAGTAGCTGGAATTGTAACTTTAATCATCACTTTTATTGTGAGTAATTATATAGATTTGGCTGATAAAAAAATACCTGTTATCCTAATTCAGTTAATTCCTTTTATTATCATAAATGCTATGACTTTTAAGGCAAGTAAGGAATTTGATGAGAAATACAAGGAAAAGTTAAAGAGTGAATCTAGATATAAGGAATTGTTTAAGCTGTATCCTGAACTGAAAAAGAAAGAAAATATATAGGTTAAAAATAAGAAGAAAAAACTCCAGTTTTCGCTGGAGTTTTTTTATTGTTAAATAATCAAATAGATAAAAAGATAAAGGCTAATATTCTGTCTTATGTTTTATTAAGTAAAATACAAATATTAAGAAAAATTATTAAAATACATTTAGTTGTTTCCAGTTCCCCAATATTGATAGGAGAGAAAATTCAGGGCAATATTTTCTCAATTCCATCTATTAAAGAGAAGGAGTTCATAAGCAGGCTGGTGAAGACAGAGAAGGATAGGGGAAAAGGGCAGAGGCAGTTTTAATATTTATAATTCTAGCTTATGGACTCAATCCCCAAGCTTCTATTTTAATTAGTTCTGTTTAACTTTTTCATAAAGGGTATAGGGTAAATATAACCAATCTACAATAAGGAGGTCAATTATGGTTTGGACGAAGAAAGATTATCCAGATTCAATGAAGAATTTGGATGAAGCAGTTAGGTTAAAAGCAATTGATATCGGAAATGCTATGATGACAGATGGTTATAAAGAAGAAAAAGCCATTCCTATAGCTATTTCTAAAGCAAAAGAGTGGGCAAATGATGCAAGTGCAAGTGAAAAAAGTAAGTTGAAAAAGAAAGATGTTACCAAACACCAAGAAAATAGTAACAAAGCTGAAAAACTACAAGATGCAGATGTACTAGTTAGGTATAGGGATAATGAGAAAAAGTGGGAAGTGATTTCTAGGGGAGCTAGTAAAGCAGATTCATTACATGAAACTAAAAAAGATGCCGAGAAAAGAGCAAAAGAAATAATTAAGCACAGAGAAGGAAAAGTGGTATCTTATAAAAAAGGAGAAGAGTAATGAAATACTTGTATGAGGAAAAGAAATATATTGATTTAGTAGAAAAAACTAGTGAAAAAATAGATGGTGAACAACTGCCAACGAGACCTGGAATTGAAGAAGACATGAAGATAGCACCTGTAACAGTAGATGACTTTCAAGGTGCAGATAGACTAAAAGATAAAGTTGCGATTATAACAGGTGGTGATAGTGGAATTGGTAGGGCTGTATCTATTGCATATGCGAAAGAAGGAGCTAAAGTTGTTATAGTTTATTTAGAAGAAAGTGAAGATGCAAAGAATACTATTAAAGAAATAGAAAAAATAGGTTCAGAAGCTACACTTATTGCTGGAGACTTAGGTAATAAAAGCTTTTGTGAAGAAGTTGCTAATATAACTAAGGAAAAATTTGGAAAAATTGATATTTTAGTAAATAACGCTGGTGAACAGCATCCTCAAAAAAGTATTCTTGATATAAGTGAAGAACAACTAGAAAGAACATTTAGAAGTAATATTTATTCAATGTTTTTTATGACACAAGCTGTTCTTCCACACCTAAAAGAATATTCTTCAATAATTAACACAGCATCTGTTACAGCCTATGAAGGGAATGAAATACTTTTAGACTATGCTTCGACGAAAGGAGCCATTACAGCATTTACTCGATCCTTAGCACAAAATTTAAGCTCAAAAAAAATTAGAGTAAATCAAATTGCACCTGGACCAATTTGGACTCCTCTTATTCCATCAACCTTTGAATCTGATCATGTAGAAGAATTTGGGAAAAATACTCTCTTACAAAGAGCCGGCCAACCCATCGAACTAGTAGAAGCTTATATAATGTTAGCGTGGGCGAGAGGAAGTTCATATATTACAGGGCAAACAATCCATATTGATGGAGGACAATTTCTTGGAAGTTAAATTTATTATAAAACAAAATCCCCTAAATAGCTGAGAAAAGCCTAGGGGATTTTCTATATTTTTAAATAGCAACTCTACCTATTTGTAAGTTATATTTATCTGTTTATATAAAGATATTCTTACAGATAGACCTTATGTCTTGAGAATTTATTTTGGATAGTTAAATACTGTTGAGGCAAAGAAAACTTAATGAAAAAATAGACAGTGCATATGGCAATATAAGAGTTTGCAGCTTGGTATAGAAAACAAAAGCCTAAAAGAAAGGCTAATATGTAAATAAAAAAGCTATTAGATGATGATTTAATAAGAGCTTATAAAAAAGATGAATTTGATAATAAGATAAATTTAAATTTTACACACTTATTATCAGAGAGTTTTATGAACAAAAATTCCTACTACATATAAAATATAAGCTAAATTTAATGGATGATAAGCTTAATTTTAACTTTTAATACAAGTAAGTCTTTTTATGAGAAATATAAGGAAAAGTTAAATAGAGAATCTAGATATAAAGAATTATTTAAGATTTGTTCTTTAACTAAGAATACTATATCTAATTAGAAAATAGATTAAATTAAAGAAAACTCCAGTTTTTACTGGAGTTTTTTGATATTAAGCATAAGCTTTTGAAACTTTAACTAATCTATTTAATGTCATATTTAATACAACAATATATAAAACTAGGGTAATTATAGCTTGAATTCCTCTAATCTTTAAAAGTGCAAGATATCCTGTACCTGAAAGTATAGATACCCATAAGGTATTAAGGCCTAGACCAACTCCAACTGCAACAACTAGAGAAGCTAAAACTATTCTTTTTATAGTTATTTCTTTTTCATAGAAGAATAAGCCAAATATATAACCTATTAAGAAAGCACTAAGGGTAAAGCCGAAGAAAAAGTTTCCAAATGGAAATAGAATCATTCCTATTGTGTCAGCTATTACACTTGCTATACCACCAAGCCTTGGTCCATATAGGGCAGAAGTTAAGGCTATTGGGATAAAGTTAAAGCTAATTCTCAAAAGTTCTGTTTGAATACTTAAGTGTCTAGTTAAAATTACATTAATCGCAATTAGTATACTAATAGATACTAATTTTTTTGTATCAATTTTATTCATTTTTTCCTCCTTTTTTGCTGCAAAGGAGCAGCGGATGCGGAAATGATATCGCAAAATTCTATTTTCGTCCTCGGGCAACTTCCCATCCCAAGGCACTTAACGTATCAATTCCTACTCTGTAGGTATAGTATAACATATTTAATATATTAAGTAAATTAAAATAATTTTAAATGAATCTAGTTTTTAATTCGCTCATTGATTTTTGTTTTGTTATAATATAGGCATTAGTAAAGAGAGGTGAAAAATGAGAAAAATAGGAATTATTGTAGATAGTTGCTCTAGCCTATCTGAAAAATATATACTTGAAAATGATATAGGTGTTGTTAGATTTTCTTATGACTTAGATGAAGTGGTTTGCTTAGAGGGATTAGATGAAACCGATGAAAAATATTATAGTAGACTTAAAAAATCATCAAATTTTCCTAAGACTAGTCAGCCTTCTCCAGGGGAATATTTAGAAGTATGCAAATCATTTTTAGATAAATACGATGATATTTTAGTTTTTCCTTTATCCAGTGGTTTAAGTGGATCTTACCATACAGCTTGTTTAATTGGTGAGCATTTTGAGAATCTACATATTGTTAATACATTTTTAGCTTTGGATGCTATTAGATTTGTTGTTGAAAGAGCAATAGAGTTAATAGATATGAATAAGTCTGTTTTAGAAATTAAAGCAATACTTGAAAAAGAGATTATTAATAAAAATTATGGTGGATTCTTTGTAACTAATAATTTAGAGTATTTACAAAGAGGAGGAAGAATCCCCAAATCTTTAAGTAAGATAGGCGATTTTTTAAATTTAAAGCCTATAATTGAGATGAATACAGATAAAAAAGGAAAACTGAGCTTAAAAGAAATATCTAGAGGTAATAAGAGAACTATTATGAGGATTGTTGAGTTGTTACCTAAAGATGCTAAAAAAGTTGCAGTTGGAGAAATTTATAATAAAGAAATTAAGGAAGAACTCATTGAGCTAGTAAAGAATAAATTACCTAATGCTGAAATAAGCGATTGCACAGTTACTCCTGTTATCGCCAGCCATATAGGTCCGAATTGTTATGTACTTGCTTATTCAAGGGTTTAGAGGGTGGTTATATGATGCGTGTTGATAAACTATTATCCAATATGGGATATGGTACTAGAAAGCAAATAAAGAAGTCTGTAAAAGAAGGGGAAGTTCTTGTAAATGGTCAGCCTATAAAGGATCCAGGCACAAAGGTTGATAGTAAAAAAGATGTAGTTATTTTTGCAGGTGAAGAAGTTATTTATAGGGAATTTATTTATCTTATGTTAAATAAGTCTAAGGGATATGTTAGTTCGACTGACGATCCTCAGTATCCTACAATATTGGAATTGATTGATCCTTATTATTATAATTTTGAGCCTTATCCAGTAGGTAGGCTTGATGTTGATACAACTGGTTTACTAGTAATTACAAATGATGGCATGCTTACTCACCAGCTAACTAATCCCAAAAAAGGTGTGGTCAAGTGGTATGAGGCTTTAATTGAGGGAGAGGTTACAGAAAAAGAGGTGGAGATTTTCAAAGAAGGTGTTTCTATTCCTAGTGAAGGATATATAGCAAAGCCAGCTGAATTGGAGATTATTGAAAGTGGAAGTACTTCTTTCATTAGAGTTGGAATTTCAGAAGGGAAATATCACCAAGTAAAGCATATGTTTAGAGAAGTAGGAATGAAAGTTTTAGAATTAAAAAGAATTTCTATGGGTAAACTTAGACTAGATGAAAGTTTAGAAGAAGGAGAATTTAGGGAGCTTACAGAAGAAGAAGTTAATTTATTGAAGGAGTCTTAAATGGTTAAGGCTAGTGAAGATATTAAAAAGTATATTAAATCTAAGGAATATATTTTATTAGTTATAATATGTCTTTTATATTCAGCTTCAATCTTTCTAAATGGATTTAATACTTCTGATGGAATACTTATTTTATTAAATGACAAGCTATACCTTAATTTTGGCTTATTGTTAATTTTCTTGATTTATATCTATAGAAATATAAATAAGAACTCCAATGAAAATTTATTAGAGAGTTGGGTTAATAATGCAAAGACAATTATTAGCTTAAGCACTTTCACCCTGATTAGCTTAGTTGTGTTTTCAATAATTCTAGGAGAGGTTATTAATATTTTAGGTTTAGGGAGAATTAATGAAGGTAGCCTAATATTAGATAAAGTTAATGATTTTAGGAGTATTTCAGTAATACAAGTTTTTACAGGTTTAACTTATTTGGCTATCCTAACTATGACTATGAGTTTTGAAGATTTTAAAGTAAGCAAGTTTATTTTAATTGCCTTTGCCTTATATTATTTATTCAGGATAATTTTTCCAACTGAAAAAAGTTTTATTTGGTTTATGGCTCCACTTAATCAGCTCTCAGCATATTATGCCTTAGATTACAATATCTCAGGCTCATACCTTATGGCAATATTACATTGTTTAGGGGTAGTGATTATAGGAAATGTTTTAATAATAATAGAAAAATTATTAAGGAAGATAAAATGAAACGAATAAACGAATTTATAGATAAATATCAAAATATAATATTAATAGCTATTATTCTTTTATCCATCTATCTTATTTCAGTATTTCCTCCTTCTGGAGATGATTTTAATAGGCTGAATGATAGTGGTTTTATCGGTTTTTCCGAAGGAATAGACAGGGTTAAAAGATTATATAAAACTCTTAATGGAAGAATTATAGGAAATGAGATATCTTATCTTTTTATTAATAGATTTCCTCGAACATTAATGAAATCTCTTAATGTTATTTTATATATAGTACTTATGATGAAGTTATTAAATATAAAAAGAATAAGTGGCTTATTTATAATACTTGGTTCAATAATTTTAATGCCCTTGCCTGTATTTAGGCAGACATTAGTTTGGTCATCTGGATTTTATAATTATATACCGCCAATAATATTAATATTAATACTAATGAATTTATTTATTTACCATAGAAATAAATTTACAAAAGGTGAGCTTGTTTCGGCTTTTCTTTTATCTCTTATAGCAAGTTTATTCATGGAAAATTTAACTATATACATGATCTTTCTTCCTATACTTTTAGCCTTTATATTCTGGAATAAAGATAACATGTCTGGATATATTGCTAGCTTTTCAGGATCTCTTTTAGGGGCAATAATAATGTTTATGTCTCCTATATATTGGAAAGTGGCTAATAATGAAGATGGATATAGAGAAATTGCTGAAGATATCTTTGCTTTTGTTAGTGAAAATTGGGAAATATTTTCTGAGTATATGCTGGTCTATAATATATTTGTCATGGTTTTATTTTCATTAGCTTTAGGTATAGGTATATATAAGGCTTTCAAAAATAAAAAATTTACCTTACAACTCCCAGCTTTAATTAATTTACTTATATTAATTCCTTTTTCTTTTTTAGATTTACATTTGTGGGGAAATATGGTTAATATGTTTTTTCATATTAGTTTTTATTTACTTATAATCTTAATAGCTGTAAAAGAGTTTAATATAAAGAAATTTAGTTCTAAATTAATTGTATTTTCTTGTATATCTATGGCTATTACAATGGGCCCGCTTTTATTTGTATCTCCAGTTAGTGCTAGGAATTTCTTTACTCCTATGTTTTTTAATATATTAATTATTGTTTCTCTATTTAGATTAAATGAATATGATATAAAATTTGAAAAATATTTTAATAGAATATGTGCCGCTTTTATTATGGTGGCTTTCTCAGTTTATTTAGTTGTATATAGTGTTAATTATAGGACTTATATGGAAAGAGATAGGCTAATAAGAGAGGCGATTGAAGAAAATAAAAATAGTGTTCAAATACCAGCCTATAAGTTTAAGAGCTTTAATGGGGGTTATGGTACTGACTCAATGGGTAATTACTATTATAAGGAAAAGCAAAAGGATCTTAAAATAGAAATCACTGAATAAATGTGTTTTATTGAATGTATTTGTGGTATTATTAACATATAGACAATAATCGATATGAATTAGGAGGAACTATGGCACGAATTGATGACAAAGAAGTAAAAAAATCTGTTTCTGATTTTTATGGAGATGTAGCAGAAGGTAAAAAAGGTATAGAGGTCGATAGCAATGATTTAGGTAAAGCTCTAGGTTATTCAGAAGAAGAACTAGCTCTTGTACCAAAAGAAGCTAATCTAGGTTTAGGCTGCGGCAACCCATTTGAATATGGAAAGCCAGTTGAAGGTGAAGTTGTACTTGACCTTGGTTGTGGAAAAGGTATGGATGTTTTTATTGCGGCTAAAAAGGTCGGAGAAACAGGTAAAGTTATTGGTGTGGATATGACACCAAAAATGATAGAAACTGCTAGAAAAATTAGTGATGGTAGAGGCTTTACTAATACAGACTTTAGGCTTGGTGAAATAGAACACCTACCTGTCGCAGATAATTCAGTAGACCTTGTAATTAGTAACTGTGTAATAAATCTTTCTATTGATAAAAAGCAAGTATATAAAGAAATCCTAAGAGTATTGAAGCCAGGTGGAAGGATATCTGTTTCCGATATTGCACACATACAAACACTACCAGATTTTATTTTAGAAGATCCTAAAATGTATGGAACTTGTGTAGCTGGTGGTATGAAAGTGCCCGAAAAGAAAGAACTTTTAGAAGAAATAGGATATAAAAATATTGAAATTTATGTAGAAAAAGTATCTGATGAATACGCAGCTAAATGGGGAATTAAGGAAATTGACCTTAGAGAATACATTGCTCGTTCAGCTACAGTTGCTTATAAATAATAGCATATATAAAATGCCAGCTTTTAGCTGGTATTTTTTTATTTAATATTTTTCATTTAAGGTTAAATTAGCAAAATAGTTACTATAAAAACTTATAAAAATACAAGAAAGAAGTAGATTTTTATTAAAAGCCCCTCTGTATTTCTTTTACACTTTAATGTCTTTAATATCATTGACAATTAATATATCATATAATATATTTATAGTTAGAAAATTTTGTGGAGGGAAATATGATTTGGGCAGAAGAAGAAACACTATCCAGAGATGAGATAGAAGCCTTGCAGCTTGATTTATTAAAAAAACAAGTTAAAAGAGC
Source organism: uncultured Peptoniphilaceae bacterium (assembly GCA_964432945.1). Classification (GTDB taxonomy): domain Bacteria; phylum Bacillota; class Clostridia; order Tissierellales; family Peptoniphilaceae; genus CAYSPO01. The sequence goes on along the minus strand of CAYSPO010000003.1, from coordinate 29,688 downwards.
TTACGAAAAAATGCAAACATATAGAGAAAAAATGGATGAAGCTGGAGTTAAGCCTGAAGATATTAAATCTTTAGAAGACTTAGCTAAACTTCCTATAGTCTATAAAGAAGACTTTAGGAAAAATTATCCTTATGGAATGCTTGCAGTGAATAAAAGTGAAATTGTAAGGACTCATGCATCTAGTGGGACAACAGGAAAGCCCACTGTTGTAGGTTATACAAAAAAAGATATAGAAATGTGGAATGAAACTGTCAAAAGAGTTGTTGTAATGGCAGGTGCAAGACCAGGCTATACTGCTCAAATTTCTTTTGGATATGGAATGTTTACTGGAGGTTTTGGCTTGCATTATGGGCTGGAGAATCTAGGATGCAATATTATTCCTATGTCTACAGGAAATACAGATAGGCAAATTATGTTTATGAAAGACTTAGGAACTGATTTGATTATTGCCACTCCATCATATTTACTTCACCTTACAGAAACAATTGTGAAAAATGGTTTTAATCCGAAAAAAGATTTTAATTTGAAGGCTGGAATTCTAGGAGGAGAAGCTCTTTCTGAGAAAATGAGAGATGAACTTAACTCTTATTGGGGAGACGATGTTTTATTTACCCAAAACTATGGAATGAGTGAACTTAATGGTCCTGGAGTTGCTGGAGAATGTAAGTACAAGTGTGGGATGCATATAAATGAAGATTATTATATAGCAGAAGTTATCGATCCTGAAACAGAAGAAGTTTTAGAAGATGGTGAAGAAGGAGTTTTAGTAATAACTTGCTTACAAAAAGATGCAATTCCACTGATTAGGTACAAAACAAGTGATATTACTCGTTTACATAAGGACAAGTGCCAGTGCGGAAGAACAACTTTAAGAATTGAGCCATTTAAGGGTAGAAGTGATGATATGCTCCTAATAAGAGGAGTAAATGTATTTCCTACTCAAATTGAAGAGGCTATTAAAGATATAGATGAGATTGGTCCAAGCTATGAAATAATTGTAGATAGGATTAATCATATGGACGTTTTAGAGGTAAAAGTTGAGTTAATGGATTACAGGCTTCTTGAATCTTACGGTGAATTAGAGAAACTTGAAGAAAGAATAGTTGGTAAAATTAAAAATGCCATAGGACTTTCTGTAAAAGTTAAGATTTTAGGACCAAGATCTTTAGAGAGATTTGAGGGAAAAGCCAAGAGAGTTACAGATAAGAGAAAGTAGGTTTATATGGATAAAAAAATAATGCTGGGTAATGAAGCTATTGCAAGGGGAGCCTATGAGGCTGGTCTTGTAGTTTCAAGTGCTTACCCTGGAACGCCAAGTACTGAAATAAGTGAATCTTTAGCCAAATTTTCCGATAAATTATATTGTGAGTGGGCTCCTAATGAAAAGGTAGCCTTAGAGGTAGCTATAGGAGCTTCTTTATCAGGAGTTAGGGCAATGGCAAGTATGAAGCATGTTGGACTTAATGTGGCGGCAGATCCTCTATTTACAGCTTCATATATTGGAGTTACTGGTGGTCTTGTAATTGTGGTAGCTGATGATCCAGGCCTATATAGTTCTCAAAATGAACAAGATACAAGAAGAGTTGCAATCTCTGCGAAAGTACCTGTGATAGAAGCCTCAGATTCTCAAGAAGCTAAAGATTTTATGAAATTGGCTTTTGATTTAAGTGAACAATACGATACTCCTGTAATTTTTAGAACTACTACAAGACTTTCTCATTCTCAAGGTATGGTTGAGTTAAGAGAAAGAGAAGAAAGAGATGTTATTGAGTATGTAAAAAATCCTCAGAAAAATGTAATGGTTCCTGCTCATGCAAAGTTAAGGCACCCAATAGTGGAAGAAAACTTAAGAAGATTACAAGAAGATTCATCTGATATGGATGATTTGAATAAAATGGAAATAAATGATACTTCTATTGGATTTATTACTTCAGGTATAGCTTATCAATATGTAAAAGAAGTAATGCCTGAGGCCTCCGTTCTTAAATTAGGTTTATTAAACCCTCTTCCTAAAAAGTTAATTGAGGATTTTGCTTCTAAAGTGGATAGGCTTATTATTTTTGAAGAGCTTGATCCAGTTATCGAAGAACAGGTTAAATCTTGGGGAATTGAATGTGAAGGTAAAGAATTATTCACAATTCTTGGAGAATACTCAAGTGAAATGCTTTTAA
>CAYSPO010000003.1:7225-27417 GCA_964432945.1 uncultured Peptoniphilaceae bacterium | reverse complement strand
GAAGGTAAAGAATTATTCACAATTCTTGGAGAATACTCAAGTGAAATGCTTTTAAAAGAATTCAAAGAACCAACAAAAATAATTGAAAAATCTTATGCACCTATAAGACCACCTGTTCTTTGCCCAGGTTGTCCTCATAGATCAGTTTATTCTGTTATGAATAAATTAAAATTACATGGTGCAGGGGATATAGGATGTTATACTCTTGGAGCAGGTCATCCTCAAAAATCCATCGATACAACAATTTGTATGGGTGCGAGTATTTCTTCTCTTCATGGAATGGAAAAAGCTAGGGGAAGTGAATATATTAAGGATTGGGTAGCTGTAATCGGAGATTCAACATTTTTCCATACAGGTATAAATTCCCTTATAAATATGGTTTATAATGAAAGTCATGGAACAGTTCTGATTTTAGATAATTCTACTACAGCTATGACAGGTCACCAAGAAAATCCTTCTACAGGAGTTACCCTAAGAGGAGATATATCTAATTCTATTAGTTTTGAAAAAATCTGTGAGGGAATAGGAGTTAAACATTATCAAGAGATTTCTTCTTTTGATTTAAAAGGCCTAGAGAAAGCCTTCAAGGAAGCTAGCGAATACCCTGGTGTATCTGTAATTGTAGCTAACTCCCCTTGTGCTCTTTTAAAAACTACTGTTAAAACAAATACTTACCATGTGGAAAGAGAAGAATGCAGGAAATGCGGAGTTTGCTTGAAACCTGGCTGCCCTGCTATAACAAAAGATGAAGATAAAACATCTGTTATAGATCCAGTCCAATGTGCAGGATGTAGCCTGTGTTATAATCTTTGCCCATTTGATGCAATAAAAGAAAGTCCAATTAAAGGGGTGTAGTATGGAAACAGTAAATATAATGATAGTAGGAGTTGGAGGTCAAGGAACTCTTTTAACAAGTAGAGTTCTTGGTGGAGTTATAGATCAAGCTGGTTATGATGTTAAGCTATCTGAAGTTCATGGTATGGCACAAAGAGGAGGCTCTGTTGTTACCTTTGTTAGATATGGAGATAAGGTATATGAGCCGATAGTTGAAGAAGGAAGAGCAGATATATTAATAGCTTTTGAAAGGCTAGAGGCTTTAAGGTATGCACATTTTCTCAAAGATGAAGGTGTTATAATTTGTAATGATCAAAGAATTGATCCTATGCCAGTTGTCACTCAGTTAGAAGAATACCCAGAGAACATTTTGGAGAATTTAAGAGAAAAAGGCATAAAGCTAGTTAGCGTTGATGCAATGACAGAAGCTCTAAATTTAGGGAATAAAAGAGTATTTAATGTAATTATTTTAGGCATTCTTTCTAAACACATGGATTTAGATGAGTCCATTTGGAAAGATGTAATAAGAAAAACTGTACCTGAAAAAACTATTGATATAAATATTCAAGCATTTGAAAAAGGAAGAGAATTAGTAGAGGATTTAGGTTTATGATGAAACAACTTTCTATTTTAATTGAAAATAAGCCAGGAACAATGGCAGAAGTTACCAAAGTGTTGGCAGAAGAGGGAGTTAGTATCAAGGCTTTTTCTATGAATGATACTAGCGATTTTGGAATACTTAGAATTATTGTTGATAATATAGAGATAGGACAAAAGGCACTTTCCTCTCATGGATTTGGTTTTACAGTTACGGATGTGGTGGCAGTAGAATTACAAGATGAGACAGGGGCATTGAATAGCCTATTAGATACTTTACATGAAGAAAATTATAATGTTAATTATATATATTCTATGGTGTTAAGAAAGGTTGGTTTGCCTCTTATTATATTGCAGATACAACCAGATGATAAAGTAGAAGATTATTTGAAATCGAAGGGATTTATTGTTTATGATATGGAACAAAACTAAAGAGTGTATGGAAAGAGACCAAATGACCTTTATGCAAGGGGAAAGATTGGTTAAGTTAGTAGATAGAGTCTACCATAATGTTCCATATTATCGAGAAAAAATGCAGGAAAAAGGCCTTGATCCCAGTGATATTAGGGATATAAAAGATATAGAGAAACTACCTTTTACTGTCAAAGATGATTTAAGAATTAATTATCCTTATGGCTTGTTTGCTTCTCCTATGAGTGAAGTTGTTAGGATACATGCTTCTAGTGGTACAACTGGAAAGGCAACTGTGGTAGGTTATTCAAGACGGGATTTAGAAATCTGGAAAGAATGTGTTGCTAGAATACTTACAATGGCTAATATCTCAAGAGATGATATTGTCCAAGTATCTTATGGCTATGGGCTATTTACTGGTGGGTTAGGCTTACATTATGGAGTTGAGAACTTAGGTGCAACAGTTATTCCTATGTCCACTTCTAACACAAAAAAACAAATTACTATGATGGTTGATTTAAAGGCTACTGCAATTGCCTGCACACCATCTTACTTACTTCATATAATAGAAACTTTAGAAGATGAAAGTAAAAAAGATGAAATTCTTCTTAAATCAGCTATTTGTGGTGGAGAGCCATGGACAGATGAGATGAGAGATTCTATTGAAGATAAATTAAATATAACTTGTCATGATATCTATGGATTAAGTGAAATAATGGGGCCTGGAGTAGCAGCAGATTGCAAGTACCACAAGGGACTTCATATTCACGAAGATCATTTTTATCCAGAGATTATAGATCCAGATACTGGGGAAGTTCTTGGAGAAGGAGAAGTAGGAGAGCTTGTTATTACTACTCTTACCAAAGAAGCTCTACCTTTAATAAGATATCGTACAGGAGATTTAACTTCATTAAGTTATGATAAGTGTGAGTGCGGAAGAACAACAGCGAGAATTTCTAGATTTATTGGTAGAAGTGATGATATGCTTGTCATTAAGGGAGTTAATGTATTCCCATCTCAAGTAGAAGCTGTAATTATGGAAGTAATCTCAAGTCCTCATTATCTAATAGTTGTTGATAGGGTAGGAAGTATGGATACTTTTGAAATATTAATCGAAGTAGATGAAAAATTCTTCTCGGATAAAATTAGTGATTTAGAGAATTTAAGGAAGAAAATAGGAAAAGCTGTTCAAGAAACAGTTGGACTACATGCAAAAATAAGATTAGTTGAACCTAAAACTATTGAGAGAACTTCAGGAAAAGCAACTAGGGTTATAGACAAGAGAAAGCTAAAAGGTGATTAGATGCTTAAGCAACTTACAATTTTTTTAGAAAATAAAAAAGGTTCACTTACAGAGATGACAAGGTTATTGTCTGAAAACTCAATTAATATTATTAGTTTTACTATTGCAGAAACTTCAGGATATGGGTTAATGAGAATGATAGTAGACAAGCCAGAAGAAGCATTAAAACTCCTAAAGGAGAATACTTATTCAGCTAGTCTTACAGATGTTTTAGTTGTAGAGATTTCTACAAATGTTGGAACTTTGAATAAGTTAATAGAAAAGTTAGAAGATTTTGACATTGAGTACCTTTATGTCTATTCTAATAATGATAAAATTTCAGGTATAGTTCTAAAGATAAATGAACAAATGATAGGTGAAGCTATAAAAGTAATTAATGATTCAGGATATAATCTAGTAGAAGATTATTGTATATAATAAAAATAAATTAAACAGTCAAGTTTAGCTTGGCTGTTTTTTTAGTGAAAATTATAATTATTTATAATTAAATTAAGAAAATCTATATAATCATTAAAAATATTTATACTATTTAATAAACTAAAGGGTAACTATTATCTATAAGAAATCATACAAAATTTGAGGAGGTTTTATGGCTAATTTACCTGTAAAAACAACAAAAGATTTGATACCAGAAACTAATGAGGCTTACAATCAAATTAGGAAAAAGTTGTTAGACGAAGCAACAGTTGATGAAAAAACTTTAGAGATGATGATACTGTGTTATGCAATTGCTGATAAATGCGAGAACTGTATTAACGCTCATATGAAACTTTTAATCCAATTAGGTGCAACGGAACAAGATATTGCTACTTGTGCAGGAGTTGGAATTGTAATGGGTGGTGGCCCAGGTAGGCAGTATGGAAATATAGCTTTAGAAGCTTACTATAAATACGCAAAAAAGAAATAATATCTATTAATAAATATTATATATAAAAAAACTTATAAGAATATAAAATACTTATAATAAGGAAAAAGGTATAGAATATATTTGTAAAGAATAGTTATAAATAATAGGAGGACTTAAATGGCAAAACAATTTGGCGATATTATGCCTAAAACAATGGAAAATTTCGGAGCTCTTATGGGTTCAGTTTTTGAAGAGTCAGATCTTGATGACAAAACAATAGAGTTAATCACTTTAGCTTTTGGAATTGCTCATCAATGTGATGCATGTATTGATTTCCACATGGATAAATTAGTAGCTTTAGGAGCTACTGAAAATGAGATTGCTACTGTAGTTGGAATTGCAATTGTTATGGGTGGAGGTCCAGGCAGTGCATACGGTGGAAAAGCTCTAGCTGCTTATGCTGCGAAAAGTAAATAAAGATTTCAAGAGGGGTGCTTAGTCACCCCCTTTTTTTATTTAAGGATAATATAAAAAAAGAAAAAGGCTAGTTAAAGTTATACAATAACTTCGTGAGCCTTCCTCTAAAAATAATTAATAAATTGGAGCTTTAATTATATTAGTAATAAGATTTTACTCTATAAGTAAATATAATAACTTTTACTACCTATAAAAAATTTTCTTGCATATATTCTTTTTCTTATATTAAAATTTTTATAATAATTGATAAAATATATATAAAAATCACTTTTATACTTTGACATAGTAAAGACATGGTGCTAATATATATAACAATAAAATAAAGGAGGAAATTATGATGGACATAAAAATAATTGAAAACGAAAATCCAACTACTCTTCCAGACGAAGATACCCTTGGATTTGGAAAAGTTTTCACAGATCATATGTTTTTAATGAATTATATAGATGGAAAATGGCAAAATCCTAGAATTGTACCTTTTGGAAATTTAAGCCTGAGCCCATCTGCTCAAGTTTTTCATTATGGAACAGAAATCTTTGAAGGAATGAAAGCCTTTAGAAGAGAAGACGGGCAAGTTCAGCTTTTTAGGCCAGAACTAAATATGGAAAGGTTAAATAGTTCTGCTATTAGATTAACACTTCCTCCTATTTCTATAGAAGATTCTTTAAAGTATTTGAAAACTTTTGTAAGACACGAAGAAAAATTTGTACCTAAAAAAGAAGGAACAGCTCTTTATATTAGGCCATTTATGATAGGAACAGATCCTAGCTTAGGAGTTCATCCAGCTACTGAAGCTCTTTATGCAATAATTGCTTCACCAGTTGGCTCTTATTATGGAAAAGAAGGATTAAAGCCAGTGAAAATCTTGATAGAAGACCAAGATGTTAGAGCAGTTAGAGGTGGAACTGGGATGGCTAAGTGTGGCGGAAATTATGGAGCTCAGCTTAGAGCATCTAAAAAAGCTATTGATTCTGGATACACAGAAGTACTTTGGTTAGACGGAGTTGAAAGAAAATACATAGAGGAAGTTGGAGCTATGAATATTATGTTTGTAATAGACGATATTGTTGTTACTCCTGAGCTTAGTGGCTCTATACTTAGTGGTATCACTAGAAGGTCAATTCTTGAAATATTAAAATCTGAAAATTATAAGCTAGAGGAAAGAAAAATATCTATTGATGAACTTATAAAAGCCTTAAAAGAAAATAGGGTGCAAGAAGCTTTTGGTACAGGTACAGCAGCAGTTGTTTCTCCAATCGGACAATTTACCTTTGAAAATAAAGATTATACTATTGGAGATGGAAGTATCGGTGAACTTACTCAAAAGCTATATGATGAAATTACTGGAATTCAAAGAGGTAAGCTGGAAGATAAAAGAGGCTGGACAGTAATTTTGTAAGTTTACTTAAATAATTAAAATTAAAAAATGAAATAAAAAATTGACAATGACACTTTAAAGTGATATATTTTTAGATAATTTATAAAACAAAGGAAGTTGGAGCCAAAATGATGAATTTATACAGCGCAAATCTAATTATCGTCATTAGCATTATTCTTATGAATAATGCTTATTTGGCGTGGCGCTGTTTGAGATAGGAGTTTTTATACACAAAAACCCTACAGCTAACGCTGTAGGGTTTTTTGTTATTTTGAGATAAAAAAATATGGTGGAAACCATTTTATATAGACATTTTAATAAAAAGGAGGATAAGATGAAACTAAAAGGTGCAGAAATTTTAATTCAGTCGTTAATTGATCACAAAGTTCAAACAATATTCGGATATCCTGGAGGGGCTGTATTAGATATTTATGATGCTCTTTACCAAAGAAGTGGTGATATTAATCATGTATTAGCTGCCCATGAGCAAGGAGCTGCTCATGCATGTGATGGTTATGCGAGAGTAACTGGAGAGGTTGGAGTTTGTATTGCAACTAGTGGTCCGGGAGCTACAAATCTTGTAACTGGAATAGCTACTGCATACTTAGATTCAGTTCCTATTGTTGCTATAACTGGAAATGTTTCTACTAGCCAGTTAGGTAAAGATTCTTTTCAAGAAGTAGATATTGTAGGGATAACTTTACCTATTGTAAAACATTCTTACATAGTTAGGGATATAAAAGACCTTGAATCTACTATAGCCGAAGCTTTTCGAATAGCTAGTAGTGGAAGAAAAGGACCTGTTCTTATCGATATACCTAAGGATATTCAAAATTCATATTCAGAATATTTAGGATTAGCTCTAAATAAAGAAAAAGAAGTTAGAGAATTAAAGAATAACAATGATTACAGTGAAGCTCTAAAAGCAATAGCTAAGTCTAAAAAGCCATATATTTATGCTGGGGGAGGCTGTGTTACTGAAGATATGGGAAAAGATCTTATAGAGCTTTCTCAAAAATTAGATGCGCCTATTGGAACTTCATTGATGGGAAAAACTTCTATTCCTGCTTCTTATGAACTTGACATTGGTCCTATGGGAATGCATGGAAGAGCAGCTTCTAATAGAGCAAAAGATGAAGCTGATTTAGTTATTGGAATAGGAGTTAGGTTTTCAGATAGGGCAACAGGAAAATTAGAAGAATATATTAATAATAAAACATTTATCCATATTGATATTGATTCAGCTGAAATGCAGAAAAATATTCGAAATATAATCCCCCTGGAAGGTCGGGCAAAAGATATAGTTAAAGACTTAAATCAGCTTATTGGAAAACATAAGAATAAGGAATGGATAGAAAAAATAAAAGAAGAAAAAGCGAAAGATGATGAATTTATAGAAAATGATGATTTTAATGCTAAATGTATTATTAGAACAATAAATAATTGGGCAAATGAAGATACTGTTGTTGCAACAGATGTAGGTCAGCATCAAATGTGGGTTATGCAGCATTATAGATTTGAAAAAAACCGAAAGTTTTTAACTTCTGGTGGACTCGGCACAATGGGGTATGGTTTTGGAGCTGCAATTGGAGGTTGTATAGCAAATAACAGAGAAAATACAATTCTTTTCACAGGTGATGGTTCTTTTGGAATGAACCTTAATGAATTTGCAACTGCTGTTAATCAAAAGCTACCTATTTTAATAGTTTTATTAAATAATTCTAGTCTAGGTATGGTTAGACAATGGCAATCAAGATTTTATGAGTCAAGATATTCATCAACAGATTTAAGCGTAAGGAAAACAGATTTTGTTGCCTTAGCTAAAGCCTTTGGTGCAGATGGTAAAGAAATTAGAACATTAAAAGAGCTAAAAGATAGCTTAAAAGAGGGATTTCCTAAAGATATGCCCTATTTACTTAATTGTATGATATCTAAGGATGATGAAGTATTACCAATGGTTCCAGCAGGCCATGGGCTTAAAGATATGATAGTAGGTTAGGAGAAGATATGGAAAAATTTACAGTAGCTTTACTTGTTAATAATCATTATGGAGTGTTGACTAGGGTAGCTTCTATGTATAACAGACGAGGCTATAATATAGACTCTCTTACAGTAGGTGCAACTGAAAATCCAGCCTACTCTAGAATGACAATTGTTTCAGAGGGAGATAAATATATTCAATCTCAAGTTATTAAGCAGCTTAGGAAATTACATGATGTTAAACTCGCTCTAATAATTGAAGATAAAGAAGCAATTTCATTAGAGCACTTACTAATTAAAATAAAAATAAATAATAATTCTAATAAAGAGTTAACTAATTTGCTACTTAATTATGGAGCTAAGTTAGTAGAATTATCAGAAGAATTTATAATAGCTGATTTAACTGCTAAGGCAGAAATCATAGATGAGTTTATTAATAAGTGTATAAAGTTTGGCATATTAGAATTAGCGAGATCAGGTAGTATTGCACTTTCTAGAACTAATGAATATATGAAAACTTTAGAAGAAATAAAAAAATAGGAGGAAGAAAAAATGGCTAAAATGTATTATGAAAAAGATTGTAAAAAAGAATTATTAGAAGGTAAAACAGTAGCAATTGTAGGCTATGGATCTCAAGGCCATGCCCATGCTCAAAATTTAAGAGATTCAGGTATAAATGTTATTATTGGACTTTACCCAGGATCTAAATCAGCAATTAAAGCTAAAGAAGATGGCTTTGAAGTTTACAATACAGACGAAGCTACTAAAAAAGCAGACCTTGTAATGATTTTAGTGAATGATGAGTTACAAAAGTCTATTTACGAAAAAGATATAAAGAAAAATCTTAGAGAAGGAATGACTCTCGCTTTTGCTCATGGATTTAATATTCATTATAAGCAAATTGTTCCTCCTAAAGATATAGATGTAATAATGATAGCTCCAAAAGGGCCAGGACATACAGTTAGAAGTCAGTATCTAGAAAATAAAGGCGTTCCTTCACTAATAGCTGTTTTCCAAGATTATTCTGGTCAAGCTAAAGAAACAGCTCTATCTTATGCAGCAAATAATGGAGCTGCTAGAGCAGGAATTTTAGAAACTACTTTCAAAGAAGAAACAGAGACCGATCTTTTCGGTGAACAAGCTGTTTTATGTGGAGGGGTAACAGAACTTATTAAAGCTGGTTTCGATACTCTTGTTGAAGCAGGTTACCAGCCAGAGTCTGCATATTTTGAATGTTTACATGAAATGAAACTTATTATAGATATGGTAGTAGCTGGAGGAATATCTAATATGAGACATTCTATTTCAGATACTGCTGAATACGGAGATTATGCAGTTGGCAAAAGAATAATCACTGACGATACCAGAGATGAGATGAAGAAAGTTTTAGAAGAAATTCAAGATGGTAGCTTTGCAAAGGCTTGGATAAAGGAAAATGAAACTGGTAGACCGACTTTTAAAAAAAGAAGAGAAGAAGAAAAAAATCATATAATAGAAAAAGTTGGCTCAGACCTAAGAGAAAAAATGAGTTGGTCAAATGAAAAATAATAAACAGTCCTTAAGACTAGACGAGCCTTCTTCTGCTCCTAAAAGGTCGCTATTAGGGGCAATGGGTTATGATAACTTACAAATGAGCAGGTCTCTTATAGGAGTTGTAAATTCTTTTAATGAAATTGTACCTGGACATATTCATCTTAATACCATAGCAAGAGCTGTAAAAGAAGGGGTTCTTATGGCGGGAGGAACTCCAATGGAATTTAATACTATTGGAGTTTGCGATGGACTTGCTATGGGACATGAGGGAATGAAATTTTCCCTTGCATCTAGAGAGATAATAGCTGATTCTGTTGAATGTATGGTTAGGGCCCATGCTCTTGATGCCCTAGTTTTTATTCCTAATTGCGATAAAGTTGTACCAGGAATGCTTATGGCAGCAGCAAGACTAAATAAACCGGCAATATTTGTATCAGGAGGTCCTATGCTATCTATAAATGGCGCAGACCTTAATACAAGCTTTGAAGCAGTGGGATCATTTTACGGGGGAAAGATTGATGAAGAAGAACTTTATAATATTGAAAATAATGCTTGCCAAACTTGTGGGTCATGTTCAGGTATGTTTACTGCTAATTCAATGAACTGTTTATCGGAAGCTTTAGGTATGGCTCTTCCTGGAAATGGAACTATACCAGCTGTTTATTCTGACAGAATAAAATTAGCTAGGCTTGCTGGAAGACAAATAATAAAGATTTTAGAAAATGACTTAAAGCCAAGAGATTTAATAAATGAAAAGTCTATTCTTAATGCTCTTACAGTTGATATGGCTCTTGGATGTTCCACTAATTCAATTCTTCATCTTCCCGCAATTGCCAATGAAGTTGGCTTAGAAATCAAGCTAAGAGAAGTAAATAAAATTAGTGAAAAAACTCCAAATTTAACTAAGCTCGCCCCCTCAGGAAAATACCATATGCAAGACTTAAATGAAGCTGGAGGAGTATATGCAGTTATAAATGAATTAGCTAAGAAAAACCTCATTGATACTTCATGTCAAACTGTTCTTTGTAAAAGTTTAGGAGAACTTCTCCCAAGTTTTCCCAATAAGAATAAAGAAGTTATTAGAGAAATAGATAATCCATACTCTGAAGCTGGTGGGATAGCTGTACTTTTTGGAAATCTTGCTCCAAATGGCTGTGTTGTTAAAAGAGCTGCAGTAAAACAAGAGATGCTTAAATATACTGGACAAGCTAAAGTATTTAACTCAGAAGAAGATGCAATAAAAGCAATTTATAACAAAGAAATATCTCCAGGGGAAGTAGTAGTTATAAGATATGAAGGTCCAGCAGGAGGACCTGGCATGAGAGAAATGCTTTCTCCAACATCAGCAATCGCAGGTATGGGATTAGATGACTCAGTAGCCTTAATAACAGATGGGAGATTTTCTGGAGCTACAAGGGGAGCTGCCATCGGGCATATTTCTCCAGAGGCTCAAGCAGGAGGGCCAATTGCCTATGTTAAAGACGGAGATAAAATAAAGATAGACATAAATAATTACTCTATTGAACTTTTAGTTTCTGATGAAGAAATGGAAAAGAGAAAAAGAGAAATAAAAATAAATGATAGAAAAGAACTTGGAGGCTTTATGAATAGATATGCAACTCATGTTCAGTCAGCTGACAAGGGCGCAGTACTTAAATAAGGGGAGCAAAATAGAATGATGACATTAGATAAGGTATATTCAGCTGAATTAAACTTAAAGTCAGTAGTGAGAAAAACTGATCTTATTTATGCACCTAAATTAACAAGAAATGCTGAATTATACTTAAAAACAGAAAATTTGCAAAAAACAGGCTCTTTTAAGTTAAGAGGAGCTTACAATAAAATAAGTCAGTTAACCCAAGAAGAAAGAGAAAAAGGAGTTGTTGCTTGTTCAGCTGGTAACCACGCCCAAGGAGTTGCAGTTGCTTCTAAAGCTCTTGGAGCTAAGTCTTTGATATTCTTGCCTTCGACTGCACCAATATCCAAGGTGGAAGCAACAAGGCTATACGGGGCAGAAGTAAGACTAATAGATGGGGTTTATGACGATGCTTACCAAGCAGCTATAAAATATGGTGAAGAAAATGATAAAATTTTTATTCATCCTTTTGATGACGACGAAGTTATAGCTGGGCAAGGAACTATTGCCTTAGAGATAATAGATCAGCTTCCAGATGTAGAGGCGATAGTCGTCCCAATAGGAGGGGGAGGTCTTATATCGGGAATAGCCTATACAATTAAAGCAATAAAACCAGACTGTAAGGTTTATGGAGTACAAGCAGAGGGAGCTAGTGCTATGAGAAATTCTTTCAATAAAGAAAATATATGTGCTACCAATGCTGTATCGACTTTCGCTGATGGAATTGCTGTAAAATGTCCAGGACTAATAACTCATCAAATGATTAATGAATATGTAGACGATATAGTGACAGTATCAGAAGATGAGATAGCAACAGCTGTTTTAAGCCTTATGGAAAATCAAAAGCTAGTTGCAGAAGGAGCAGGTGCAGTTGCTACAGCAGCAATTCTTTTTGATAAATTACCACTTAAAGGAAAAAAAGTTTGCTCTGTTTTGTCAGGAGGAAATATAGATGTAAATATCTTATCAAGAGTTATAGAAAGAGGACTAATGTCCTCAGGCAGAAGAACTATATTAGCGATTGAACTAATAGATGCTCCAGGACAACTTCAAAATGTTTCTAGAATTATAGCTGAAACAGGAGCAAATGTAGTAAACGTTCATTATTCTCCTGGTGGAGAAAATATGGCTATCGACGGATGTTACCTTCACTTAGGTCTAGAAACAAGAGATAATTCTCATCTTAAGGAAGTTGAATTTGCTCTTGAAAATAATGGTTACAAGGTTATGAATTAAGATAAACCCTGCCTCTTATCTATAAAAAGATAAGAGGTTTTTATATATAAAGCATATATGCCATCTGTGGTATAATTTAGTAAAATAATAGAAGTTTCAGAAAGGGGCTAATATGAAGGATTTTACATTTGATATATCAACAAAGATTTTATTTGGAAAAGATCAACTAAAGAAATTGCCAGCTGAGATAAAAAAATATGGAGATAAAGTACTCTTGGTATATGGACAAGGAAGTATTAAGAGAACAGGAATTTATGATGAGGTTTTAGGAATATTTAGAGAAAATAACATTACTTCTTATGAGTTATCAGGAATAGTGCCTAATCCTAGAATAGATAAAGTAAGAGAAGGAGTTACTTTAGTAAAAGATAACAACATAGACTTTATCCTTGCTGTTGGAGGAGGATCTGTTATAGATACAGCTAAGCTAGTTGCAGTGGGAGCTTACACTGAGGCTGACCCATGGGATATTGTTATAGGAAAAGAAGTCCCGAAAAATGGTATACCTTTTGGTTCAGTATTAACTTTATCTGCAACTGGATCTGAAATGGATGCAACTTCTGTAATCACTAATGAAGAAACAGAACAAAAGTTAGGTTGGGGAAGTGAATATGCTAGACCTAAATTTGCAGTAATGAACCCTGAATATACTTTTACAGTAGATGAATATCACACTGCTGCAGGAACAGCAGATATTATGAGTCATACTATGGAAAACTATTTTTCATTAAATGATGGAGCATTTTTCCAAGATAGGTTAGCTGAAGGAGTTTTGAAAACTTGTATAAAATACGGTCCTATAGCTATGAAAGAGCCTGAAAACTATGAAGCTAGAGCAAACTTAATGTGGGCAGGAAGCTGGGCTATAAATGGTCTTTTAGATTCAGGTAAATCTACAGCTTGGTCAGTTCATGCTATGGAACACGAACTTTCAGCTAGAAAAGATATAACACATGGTGTAGGTTTAGCAATTTTAACTCCTCATTGGTTAGAATACTGTTTAAATGATGAAACAGAAGAAAAAATCGCTAACTTTGGCTATAATGTTTTTGATATAGAAAAAGGAAAGTCTACTAAAGAAGATGCAGAGAAAGCTATCCAAGCTCTTAGAGAATTCTTTACTTCTTTAGGAATACCAGAAAACTTAAGAGAAGAAGGCTTTACAGAAGAAGATTTACCTATAATGGCAGAAAACTGCATGAAAAATATGTCTAAAGAAAAAATAAAAGGATTTGTTCATCTTAACGAAGAAGATGTTTTAAATATTTATAAAAAGGCTTTATAAATGGACAGCTTTATTGAAAATTTACAAGAAAAAGGGTTTAAAGCTTATTTTGTAAAAAAAGAAGAAGGAATAGAGTCTATTCTAGATAAGGAAATCTCCAAAGCTAAAACTATTGGCTTTGGAGGTTCTAAAACTTTAGAAGAATTAAATTTATACGAGTTTTTTCAAAAAAGAGGAAATAAAGTAAATTGGCATTGGAGAAAAGAAGAATTAAAAAATTCTGATAAAGCAGATATCTATTTTTCTTCTGCCAATGCAGTTACTTTAGAGGGAGACTTTTATTTTGTTGATGGGAATGGAAATAGGTTAAGAAATTTAACAAGTGAAAAAGAAATTTATATAGTCTGTGGAACAAATAAGCTAGTAGAAAATAAAAAAGAGGCTATAAAAAGAATAGAAAATATAGCAGCACCTCTAAATGCCAAACGACTAAATCTTAATACTCCTTGTGTTAAAATAGGAAGATGCCAAGATTGTAATAATAAGGATAGAATATGTAATTACTATCTATGGATAAGTAGGGCAAAGCATAGAAATATAAAAGTTATTTTCATAGAGGGGGATTATGGTCATTAGAGTTTTTGGAATTTGCGGCAAATCAGGTGCGGGAAAAACCACTTTAATAAAAAAATTAATAAAAGCCCTAAAGGAAAAAGGCTTAAAGGTCGCTACAATAAAAGAAGCAGGCCCTAAATTTGATCCGGACTTAAAGGGTTCAGACTCTTATGAACATAGAAAAGCAGGAGCCAGGGGAGTTGCACTATACAATGGATCTTATTTTCAAATTGTAGAGGAAAGAAAGGTCGAACTAGAGGAAATTTTGAACTATTTTAGTGACTACGACATAATTTTAGTAGAAGGTTTCAAAGCATCAAATATTGATAAGGCTGAGATAATAAGAAAAGGACACAATGAAAACCCAAGCCTTGAAGGTGCAAGTGTAAAGGCTTATCTAACCGATATAGAAGGTTTTGAAAGTGATAAAAAGGTACTAGACCTTAATAATATTCAAGAAATAGTAAAGTTAATTGTTGAATGATGATTAATATTATAGAGTGAAATTAAAAATACTTATAAAAAAGAAAGCTAGGAAAAATAAAATGAATAAAAAACTCAAAATATTTATACTTTTAGCAGGACTTTTTATTTTGACTGCTTGCGTTGTGAAAAATCAAAGCAAGGCTCATTACCACATAGAAGAAGGGCAAAAAATAAAAGACACTTACTATTATGATGTTGAAGAAAACTTTGACGGAATAAGTCTAGAGATAGACTTAGAACTAGAAAAAGGAGAAGTTGAATTTCAACTAATAGATCCTAACGGTAAGGTAAGATGGGAAGAAAAAGTAAATTCTAGCGAAGATTTTGAAGAAAAAAGAGAATTCGAAAAAGTAGTTGGCAAATGGGAACTATTGTTTGAAAGTATAGATGAATCTGGAGAAGGTAGCCTAGACTTAGAGTTTAATAGAAAGTAATAGATAAGTAAATTATATAAAGGTTAATTGATTTATCCTTTATAATTGAAATTTAAACATATCTAAAGAATAATATACTTACTTTATATATGGAGGAGAAAAATGAAGTTATACGGATCAGTTTTGTGTCCAGACTGTGTGGACGCTTTTGATATTCTTAAAGAAAAAAATATAGACTATGATTATGTAGATATCAATGAGTCTATGAAGACTCTTAAAGAGTTTCTGAAGCTTAGGGACAATAGGGATGAATTTAAAGAAGTAAGAGAAAATTCTAATGTAGGAATACCTTGTTTTCTCTTTGATGATGGAAGTATTATCTTTGATATAGATAAAATAGTGAAGTAAAAAAAGCCCCTTGGGGCTTTTTTATATTTCTTTGAAACCACTTTGCTTGCTGGAGAGTTTAACTCCTCTACCATAAACAAAATATATAACAATTGAGTTAATTAGCATAAGGATAACAGAATAAACCATATTCACTGCTTTTGAATCCAGAGTTGCAACAGCAGATGAGTTTTGTTTTATAATTATACCTATAGTTTCACTTCCTGGTGGATAGAGAAATGCTGACATATTATATTCTGAAAGGTTAGTATTAAAGTTTAAAGCGCAAAGGGCAAGAGCTGTTGGTAGAACAGCTGGAAGTACAACCTGAAAAAAGGTTCTAAGAGAACTTGCTCCTAAGTTTTGAGAGGCTTCCTCGAGGCTTGTGTTAAAATTATAATAGGCACTCTTAAGGTATCTTAGTGTCGATGGAAGCACTGTAACAGTATAGGCTACGACTAGTATCCACTGAGAGCCAATAACTGATTGATTAAAGATAAGTAGCCTTGGCCTATCATAAATCATCATATAACCTAAGGCTATCATAATAGATGGAACTAGCCATGGTATATAGAAAATATATTCTAGGGCTTTTATAGGTTTATTATTTTTTTCTTTCATAACTAGCCTTACTAATACAAGCATAAATAGAACTGAAATTATAGCAGCAAGTCCCGAGTATAAAGAGCTTCTAAGTAGTGGACTTAAATTTTTGCTATTAGTTAATACATTTCTATAGTTATCTAAGGTTAGATGTTTTAAGCTTATTATATTTCTTGATAAGGCATGTGTGTCTAAAAACGATGAAATTATAATCATTATACTTGGTGTTGCTTGTATAAAAAATAGTATAATAGCTATTATATATAATATTATTTTAGCAAGAGGATTTTGTATCTCTTGTTTTTTTAATCTTTTTTTACTATTGGAAACGGACATATAATTTCCTTTAGATTCATTCCAAGTCATTATAGCTAATAGAACTATTTGAAAACTTGCTAGAACTAAGGAAAGAACAGATGCTATATCTCTTGATTTAGGCCTTTGCGAAAAGGTTAGAATCAAAGGAGATATTGTTTGGAAGTCTTTTCCTCCTACCATCAAAGGAGCTGCAAATGAAGCTAGACCTGTTTGAAATGTTATGATAATTAATGTTATCAAGGTTGGCTTTACTATAGGAAGGACAACTTTGAAAAGTATTTCTAATTGGCTACTTCCTAAATTTTTAGCAGAGTCTATAATTTCGTTATCTATACTGTTTATTGCATTTCTAAAGAATATCATATATTGGTGGGTGCAGCCGAAAGTCATAACAAAAAATACTGCAAATGCTCCTCTAAACCAATTTGGATCTAGGCTAGGGAAAATATTTGTTAAAAACTGGGTTACGATTCCTGTTTTTCCATATACATATAAATATCCGTTGTTAAGGATAATCCCGCCAAATACAAGGGGAGACATATATGCAATTCTTAATAAACGGCTAGCTTTTATATCAAAATAATCCGTTATAAGTACTTGTGTGACTCCTACTATTGTTGATGTAACCATAATTACAAGTCCAGTTAATAGGGAGTTTTTTATTGCACTCATAGCTCTTTGGGATTGCAAAATTTTTCTTATGGCATTTAAGCTAAAGCCAGAATCATCAAAGAACGAGCTAGTTATTATACTTACTGTTGGAAGTAAGATAAAAGCAAATGCAAACCATGATATTATTAAAATCATTATTATTTTGGGAATATTATAATATCTTTTCTTTTCTATACTAGTCTCATTGGTTTTTATCATTCTTCCACCTCATACTCTAAGATATCAGCTGGATTTATATATATTTCTATCTCATCATCTATTTTTATATCTGTATTTGAATCATTCTTTTCTAGGATAGATAGATGAGTGCTAAGAACATCAATAATATAATGGGAATAAGCTCCTTCATATATAATTTTAGAAACTTTGCCTTTTATAGAAATATTTTTATTTTTATCTGATGGATGTAATAGAATTTTTTCTTCCCTTATATAATGAACTTTCTTGTCATCAAATTCAATATTTGATGATTTATTATTTATATATTGAATTAGTTCAGTGTCGATTTTATTGGATTCTCCAATAAAGGTGCAAACAAATTCTGTTTTAGATTTATCATATATTTCTAATGGTTTACCTATTTGTTCAACATATCCCTTATTAAAGACAGCTATCCTATCTGACATCTCAAGGGCTTCCTCTTGGTCATGAGTTACATAAATTGCTGTCATTCCAGTTTTTCTTTGAATAGATTTAATTTCTTGTCTTAATTGTTTTCTTAATTTTGCATCAAGGTTAGAAAGGGGCTCATCAAAGAGAATTAACTTTGGATCTTTTGCAAGAGCTCTTGCAATAGCAACTCTTTGCTGCTGGCCACCGGATAATTCTGAAACATTTCTATTAAAAAGTTCTTCTTTGATTTCTACAAGTCCTGCCATTTCACGAACTTTATCATATATTTTGTCTTTAGGCATCTTATCTACTTTTAGCCCATAAGCTATATTATCGAAAACAGTCATAGTAGGAAATAGGGCATATGATTGAAAAACCATACCTATTTCTCTTTTTTCAGGGGGAAGATCTGTTATATCATTATTAGCTAAAATTATTTGCCCTTTGCTTGGTTTAATAAAGCCTGCTATTGATCTAAGTATAGTTGTTTTTCCACAACCAGAAGGACCAAGAAAAGTGAAAAATTCCCCTTCTTCTACATCAATATCAACTTCATGGACAGCTATATAATCACCATATCGAATTTCTAAATCCTTTAGTTCAATCATATATATCCTCTCTTTTTTTGTAATAAAAATGCGGGACTAATCCCGCATTTTAATAAAGATATTAAGGCATAATATCTAATTCTATTTTTTCAACCCATTCATCAAGGTGTTCGTTTAAGAACTTCCAATCTAATTCCATACGATCAGTTTGTTCAAATAATTCAAGAACTCTTGGATCAACAGCTTTTTTTGCTTCGTTGTTTGCAGGAACAGTTCCGAAATCTTCAGCCCATGCTTTTTGAACATCAGCTTGTCCCCACCATTCAGCAAATTCAGTTGCTTTTTCATAGTCAGCATCATCGCCATGGTTCATAATACCAACTTGCTCAGCCATTGTGAATACTCCGTATTCTGGGTTAATAGGAACTGCGTGCACACCAAATTCTTTTTCAGCTTTTACAAGTCCACCAGAGAAGTAGTAGTTTACTTTTAAATCTCCGTCTTTAAGCATTGCAATAGCTTTCTTTAAAGATCCGATATTGTCTTCTGCTTCAGCTATATAACCATGTTTATAGTAGTCTTCTACAAGTTTCCAACCTTCT
Organism: uncultured Peptoniphilaceae bacterium; assembly: GCA_964432945.1. Classification (GTDB taxonomy): domain Bacteria; phylum Bacillota; class Clostridia; order Tissierellales; family Peptoniphilaceae; genus CAYSPO01. The sequence continues at coordinate 8,743 of CAYSPO010000003.1, read as the reverse complement.
TCAGAAACTCCTAGTTCTCCATTTTCATCAAGATATTGAAGAAGCATAGTGAATACTACTTTTTGGTTAGTAGAACCTGATAAGTTTCCAGGAACACTATATTGTCCATCAAATTTTTCAGTAGCAAGTTCTTCATATGATTTTGGAGCTTCTTCTGCATCCATTTGGTTACCGTCATAGAAGTTAAAGATACGTTGTTCAGCCCATGGGTAGAAGTATCCATCTCCATAGATTAATTCTTCATCAATATCTTTTTTCCATTCTGGATCCCAAGCAATAATCATATCGTTGTCTTTTAATTCAGAGAATCCTCCTTCATCTAGACCGATAACTACATCTGCTTGAGGATCATTTTTTTCAGCTATTAACCTTTGTAAAAGGTCTCCACCTGGTATGAATACGATTTCTAAATCGAATCCAGCTTCACTTGATTTTTCTTCAAGCCAAGTAATTTTTTCATCAGCAAAGGTATTGCTGTATAGGACTATTTTCTTATTTTCACTATCTTTAGCTTCTTTTGTTGCTTCAGAATCTTCAGATTCTTCTGTTGCTTCTGTGGAATCAGTAGCTTCAGTTTTTTCTTCTGTTACTTCTGTTGTTTCAGTAGCTGTATTATCTTCAGATTCACTTGCATTATTACAAGCAACTAAAGATAATGACAATAAAACAAATAACATTAAATACTTTAATTTTGATTTCATTTTATCTTCCTTTCATCTTTTCTTATGTTTATGATAGCATATCTAGGAGTAAAATCAATATTAATTGTATAAATATTAAATATATCTATAAATAATGCAAAAATTTCTTGATAGATATATAATGATTACTAAGAACAAGGGAAAATACAAAGGTGATAAAATGAATAGAATTGCAATAGTAAGTGATACTCATAACAAGTGTTTAGATGAAACAGCAAGATTGATAAAGGAATATAAAGCAGAGTATATAATATTTTTAGGAGATTTATATGAAGATGGTTCTGTATTAGAAAATAAAACTTTTTTAGATGGAATAAGCGTTTTAGGTAATAATGACTATATGCTTTATGGTAAATTTAGTGATGAAGAGATAATAGAATTAAATGGATATAAAATTTTTGCTTGTCATGGACATAAATATAAAGTAGAAAACGATTTAAGTCAGCTTAGGGAGAAGGCTGAAAAGGAAAAGTTTGATATTTGTTTATTTGGTCACACCCATGTCTACCATGAAGAAATTATCAATGGAATATATTATTATAATCCCGGAAGTCCAAGTATTGCTAAGTACTCTTATGATCCTACAAGTTTTGGGATTTTAGATTTAGAGAACAAAGTTGAATTCAAAAAAATAATCGTTGCTCCTGCCAAGTAAAAGGATGAGATAAAGTTGTTTTTAGAAAATTATATTAACTATATGAAAGGTGAAGAAATAGACTCTCTTCCACTTTATATTACAGGTATTAATCAAGTTGTCGGTCGAAGTCTGGGATATTCTTTGAAAGAGCAGTCTACTTTTGAAGTTTCTGTTGAAATA
>CAYSPO010000003.1:0-7125 GCA_964432945.1 uncultured Peptoniphilaceae bacterium | reverse complement strand
AAGTCTGGGATATTCTTTGAAAGAGCAGTCTACTTTTGAAGTTTCTGTTGAAATATTACAGATTTTATATGAAAAATATGGGATAGATATATATCCCTTAGGCATATCTAGGCAGGCTTTTGGAGAAAACTTCGGATCAATTGTTGATTATCCTGAAGATAGCATAGAGTATATCAGTAGTTTTATTATGAAAGATAAAATAGACTTGTCTTTGATTAATGATAAAAATACTCAAGTGTTTTTTGAATCTAAATTAAAATCTATGGGAAAAATAATAGATGCCTTACCTCAGTATAAATTTATCAACACAACAAAAGGTTCTTTCACTTATGCTAGTGGCTTGAGAAGTGAGGAGAAATTACTTAGAGATACAAAAAAAGATAATGTTAAACTAAAAGCTTTATTGGATAAGTGCTTAGAGTACTCAATAAAATGGATAGAACTTTTTGATAAAGAGTTTGGGCATAGGCATGTTTATATAAGTGATCCTTCCTCTAGTTTGTCTTTGTTATCTGAAGTTCAATACAGGGAGTTTATTTTACCTAATTTAATTACTCTTATAGAGGAAATTTATTCCATTACAAAACATAAGCCATCTATTCATCTATGTGGGTCATCAAAGGAAATTTGGCAAGACTTGAAAAAGGTGAGTTTATCTGGAATATATGTAGATAATTGTGAAGATTTAGGTGTTTTGAAAGAGACTTTGGGAGATAATATGACTATTGTGGGAAATATTCCTCCTATAGAAGTTTTAATTGAAGGAGATAAGAGTACAGTTAAAGATTCGGTAGATGAATGTATTTTAAAAGGAGCTGATAATAAAGGTGGATTTATTTTGAATGCTGGTTGTGCTGTATCCCCTTATACTCCTATTGAAAATATAGATTTCATTTATGAATATGTGATGAGCTTAGGAAGTCATAAATTAGGTAATTATCCTACACACTTTAATATAAAATAAAAATAGCTTCCAAATAAATGGAAGCTATAATTTTTTATAATTTCTTTAGCTGTTTTTGAACATCTTTTAATTCTTTTCTATAAACTTCTAGTTCTTTTTTTGCATCTATTATATTTTTTTGTACGATAGCATCTACTGCTGTGTTGTCTGCAAAAATATCTAATATTTTTCCTACGAAACTTCCAGATTTAGTTGTAGGAGTGGAAGGCATAGAGATATTTAGAGAATTTAATTGACTTTTTAGTTTTTTAGATTCTTTTTCAATCTTTTTTCCTATTTTTCTATAAGAACTCATTTTATTTCTCTTTACAATACTAGTGAATCCTTTACCTCCTGCTAAGTCAAAAAATCCCCATTTATTAGCTTTTGATAGTTCTTTTATAGACTTATCTAGAAGTTTTATTATTGTTTCACAAGTATTTTTAGCTTGAGTAACCTTTGCTTTGTTATTCATAATACACCTCACTTATTATTTATATTATAAGTTTACCCCAAAACCTCTATTATTAAAAGAAATTATATTAGAAAAATGTTATTTTACAAATTTATACTAATAAATATGATATAGATTGATAGTTAATATAAAAAATTCTAATATATCGTTTAGAAAGATTGCAATTTATCTTGTATTCTAATAAAATCAATGTATATATTAATATTTTTAGGATAAGGAAGGATAAACTATGCGTTATTTTACTAAAGAATGGTATGAATTAGGTTATGGGTTAGATTATACCTCTGATTTTGTTGAAATAGAAGATAAACAGTACACTAATGAGGAAATAGAAGAACTATATAAGGAAGCTGAGAAGGAATTTGTTGAGGAAGAAAGAAAGACTTATAATGAGCCACCAATAAAATTCCAAGACCTAGTTGACTTTAGTAGCCTTGAATTAACAGATATCCTTATTACAGATTTAGATGAAGATGGAAATCATATTAACGAAAGACATCCTGAAAGTTTAGAAGAGCTTGAAAAATATCAAGAGCTTGAGAACAAAAGAATGGAAGATGAATTCGCTAATAGAGATGAATTTGATGAAGAAGAAGCAAAAGAAATTTTTAAAAATTACTTTGAAGCTAATTTAGAAGCTAGCAGATATTTCTTACCAGAATATGTAAATGAAGAAGTTGATGAAAGAATAGTTGCTCTTGGATATATGCCTAAGAGTACCTATGAAAAATTAGAAGCTGAAGAAAAATTAAATGAAGAAGAATATGAAAGAGTATTTAATGAAAGTATTGGAATTATGGAAAAAGAATATGATAAAATTTCCGTAGAAATACAAGATCCTTTCTATATTCATGATGGAATTATAAGTAATTTAGAAGAAGCTAATAGCGATATTAAAATGCATCTTCTTGGATATGACCTAGATGATGAATATAAAAACTATAATATAACTTTTAAAAATGCTAAATTCCTAGAGTTTGAAGATATTAGCTTTGGCGAAGATGAAGAAGAAGTTGTTTTTCTTTACCATGAAATGTATGCAGTAGATGGGGGATATGAGCTTCATATTTTAGCTGGCCAATATCCAGAATTAAAGTATGTTACTATATTCTTTGAAGATATAGAAGTTAAAAGTTTTTAGTTAGAAATAAAAGAAAATTTATAAAAAATTATAAGTTAAAAGCTCACCTATATAGGTGAGCTTTTTATGTAGTTGCTTATTTTTTTGCTTTTTTATTTTTGATATTTAGGAAAATTTTAATTATCCCGAAAGATATGCATAAGCCAGCGAAAACAAAGAAATAAATTTGTTCTCCAGGATATATAAAGGATACAAGTATACCTGTAAAAATTAACAGAAGTCCAAAAATAACAAAATTCAAATATTCCATAAATAGCCTCCTTAATGCCTAAAGATATAATAACATATTTATTATATTTAATTATTATAAATATGGAATTTATCTAATAAAAAAAAGATTATGAAAATTTTTGGTGGGATGTACTGGACTCGAACCAGTGACCTTCACGATGTCAACGTGACGCTCTACCAGCTGAGCCAACACCCCGTGAAAATTTCATAATCAAGTAAAGACATATTAACATTTAATCAATTTTTAGTCAATTACTTACTCCCTATATTATATTTATAATATAGGGAGTAGGTATATTTTATTTAGTTTTACTTATACTATTAGAATAATTGAAAAGGATTAAGCCAACTACGAAAAACACTAATAAAAAGCCTATTCCTATTTGTTGTTTTCCAGTTATTTGAGTAATTACTGCTACTGTCATAGTTCCAAAAAATGAAGCTCCTTTTCCAAAGATATCATAGATACCAAAGTATCTTCCTGATTTAGTTGCTGGAATAATTTTGGAAAAATGTGATCTAGACAGAGATTGTACTGCTCCTTGGAAAAGTCCTACTGCAAATGCCAATAGCCAAAATTCCCAAATTTTATCAAGTTGTATGGCAAAAAGAGTTATAACTGTATAACCTAAAATACATATTTGTAAAAGTTTAGTTGTAGATACAGTTTTAGATGCCCTTGCAAAAAATAGAGTTGCAGGAAAGGCAACAAACTGTGTCATTAAAAGAGCTAAAATTAACATATTAGAATCTAAACCAAGACTTTGCCCGTAGGCTGTTGCCATATTGATAATTGTAGATACTCCATCAATATAAAAGAAAAAGGCAAGAAGAAACATAAGGACTTGTTTGTTTTTAAAGATATCTTTTAATGTTGAAAATAACTCAGAAAAAGTATCTTTTACTATATTATTTATTTCAGTATCTCCTTCATAAAAATATTTTTGCTCATAAGTTTTAATTAAAGGAACGGAGAATACAAGCCACCAAACACCAGTGATAATAAAACTTAAATTAGTTGCTAGTTTTGATGATATTCCTAATTTACTAGAAAATATTATAATTGCGATTGAAATAATAAAAGGAATACAAGAGCCTATATAGCCCCATGCAAAGCCATAGGAAGATACAACATCTCTATTTTCAATAGGAGATACATCTACAAGCATACTATCATAAAAAACATTAGCTCCATTAAAGCCTATCCTAGCAAGAACAAATAAAATTAAGAATATTGTCCAACTATTTACAAAAGATAAGATAAATAGAGAGGGGATACCAATAATTAGGAAAAGTTTGAAGAAAGGCATTTTTCCCTTTCTATCGGCAATAGTTCCAAGTATTGGGCCAAGAAAAGCAGTAAATAGAGTTGATATACTAACTGCATAACCCCAGTAAGCTAGATATTGTGTAGGATTAAGTGATTTTTCAGCAACTTTATTAAAGACAACTGGAAGTATTGTAGTTGCTAATAGAATAAAAGCAGAATTAGCTATATCGTAAGTAATCCATGCTTTTTCAACTTTTGTTAATTTTTTCATTTTTTCACCTCACATTGAGTTTACCATAATACATATATAAAAAAATGAAATAAACTTAATAGATAATCGTTAAAATATAAGAATATTATTTAAAAAATCTTAAAGCTATTTAGTTATCTCTATATTTCATATATAATGAATATAGAGGTGATAAAATGTTAGCAATAACAAATGGTAAAGTTTATACTATGGCAGGTCAAATTATAGAAAATGGAACTATATTGATTGAAAATGGTAAGATAAAAGAAGTTGGAGAATCTGTAAGTATTCCTGAAGACTGTGAAGTAATCGATGCCAAAGGTCAAATGGTTACTCCGGGGATTGTAGATCCTCATAGCCATATAGGAATTGGTGAAGAAGGAATTGGCTGGGAAGGTAGAGATTACAACGAAATTACTGATCCAATAACTCCTCATATGAGAGCTATTGATGGAGTTTATCCTTGTGACTTAGGTTTTCTAGAAGCAAGACAAGGAGGAGTAACTTCTGTTGTAACAGGACCAGGAAGTGCTAATGCTATTGGTGGAACTTTTGTTGCACTTAAAACTTATGGCAAAAGAGTTGAAAATATGATTATTAAAGAACCAGCTGCAATGAAAATGGCATTTGGTGAAAATGTTAAAAGAGTTTATGGTTCTGAAAAATCTAAAACTCCTTCCACAAGAATGGGCATAGTAGCTTGTATAAGAGAACAAATTTATAAAACTCTTGAGTACATAGAAAGACAAGAATGTGGAGATCCATCTAAATGGCCAGCATTTGATATGAAATGTGAAGCATTGATTCCTGTTGTAAAAGGAGAACTTACTGTCAAAGCTCATGCTCATAGATCTGATGATATTTTCTCTGCAATAAGAATTGCTAAAGAATTTGGCTTAGAAATGACTTTAGATCATTGTACAGAAGGTCATTTAATAGCAGATGAAATAGCTGGGGAAGGTTTTTCTTGTATTTGTGGACCTAACCTTTCTAATGCAAGTAAATATGAATTAAAAAATAGATCATTTACAACTCCTGCTATCCTTCATGATAAAGGAGTTAAGATAGCAATAATGACTGATAATCCAGTTATACCTACTTCTCATCTTCCAATCTGTGCAGGTTTAGCTCATAGAAGTGGACTTGACGAGATGGAAGCTTTAAAAGCAATAACAATCAATTCTGCAGAAATTACTGGAATTTCTGATAGAGTAGGTTCATTAGAAGTTGGAAAAGATGGAGATGTTGTTATTTGGACAAAAAATCCAATTAAAGATATCGATAATGAAGCAGCTTATACTATTATTGATGGTAAGCTGATTTATGAACTTGGTAAAGATCAAAAAGTTAATTTCTAATAAAATAAGATAAATAAAAAAGCAGCTTCGGTTTTACCGAAACTGCTTTTTCTATTTAGAAAATGAATCTTATTAGCAAATATACTATTGCAAAGAATATTAGGATAGGTGGAAGGATAGTTCTTAAGGCACCAAATATCATAGCTCTTTCTTCCTCTTTACTAACCTCTAAATCTCTAAGAGATTTGAGTTTTTCATCTTGTTCTTCTTTGGAAAGTTTACCAAATTTATCTATTGGTTTTTTCATCAAGCCACCACCTTATATTTACTCTTATAATTCATCAAACATTGATTCGTCTTCTTTTTCTATTCTCATTTCTTCTTTTTTATCTATTTTGTTTATATATTCTTTTCTTTCTTCTTCATCCATATCATATAAGTGGCAAGCAACTAAATGTCCATCTCCTATATCTTGTAAACCTGGTTCAAACTCTGTGCATCTATCGAAACAGTATTTACATCTAGTATGGAATTTACATCCTTTAGGTGGATTAACTGCCGATGGGATGTCTCCTTCTAGTATAGAAAGAACTTGGTTTGAATCAACATCAGTTCTTGGAATTGCATTTAATAAGGCTTGGGTATAAGGGTGAGCTGGATTTTCAAAAAGATTTTCTGTTTCTGAAAGCTCTGCAACATTACCTAAATACATAACTGCAATCCTATCAGATATATACTTAACTACTGAAAGGTCATGAGTTATGAATAAATAAGTTAAGTCATTTGTTTCTCTTAAGTCTTGAAGTAAGTTGATTACCTGAGACTGAATAGAAACGTCAAGTGCAGATACAGCTTCATCACATACGATGAAGTTAGGCTGAACTGCAAGAGCTCTTGCTATACCTATTCTTTGTCTTTGACCACCTGAGAATTGGTGAGGATATCTATGGATAAAGTATGGAGCTAGCCCACACTGTGCCATAATTTCTTGTATATATTCATCATATCCTTCAGAGTCAGTTGACTTAAACATATGATGGGCAAGAACGCCTTCCCCGATAATATTACCAACTGTAAGTTTTGTATCAAGTGAGGAATAAGGATCTTGGAAAATCATTTGTAAATCTTTTCTTAAGATTCTCATTTCCTTTTCATTAAGCTCAGAAAGGTCAATACCATCGTCTTTTCTAGATTCTAAAGCTTCAAAGTTTTCTTTGCCTTTTAAAGTTTCTCTTAGCTCTTCTACCTTTTTAGTTGCCTTATCTAAATCTATTTTATAGCTAGAGATTTCTTTTTCAAGAGCATCTTTTTCTGTATTTAATTTAGCAAACTTAGCTTTATAAGAGTCATCTAATAAATGAAGATTAATTTTTTCTAATCTTCTATTAGCTTTAGCAATCTTCATATAAATTTCATATTGTGCTTTTAAGACTTCAGATACTTTATTTAAGTTATCACTAGATAGAAGTCCTCCAGCTATTCTAATTGTATTAAGATAATTGATTTGGATTTCGCGT
>CAYSPO010000002.1:37350-74004 GCA_964432945.1 uncultured Peptoniphilaceae bacterium | reverse complement strand
CTCCAAAATTACCAGATACTATTTCATAGGAATCAAATAATATATGAATTTCATCATTATATATTCTAAAATCAATATCATCTTGTTTACTCAAACTTTCATTTAAAACTTCTTGGTCAATATTTTTTACTAACTCTGAACTTCCACCTAAATTTTTATAAATGGCATCAGAAAGTTCACGTTCTGGTATATCAACTAAATCTGTAAACTTATACATTTTATTTTCTTTAATATTAAAAGTAAAACCCTTATTTTTTTCCATAATATTTGATCCAGCTAAAAGAACTGATTCTTGGAAAAATAAAGAGTAAATCATATTTTCTTCATCAATTTGCTGTGTAGTTAACAATGAATTAAAATTCGATACCCAATTATTATTAGTCGATTTTGAAATACTCTCTGCTTCTTTAATAAAGTTTTCTTTTTCACCTTCTAACCATTTTCCTACTTCTTCATTAAGTTCTTTGGATTCTATTTCAGGTATAAAATAAGAATATTCCATTTTTTCATCAACATAAGATTCGAATGTAATATTTAAGCCTTTATATGCACTATCCTGGCTTCTTGTAATTATAGGTTCCATAGTTTCTTCAATTTCTTCGGTTTTCTCTTTTTCCTTATTGTTTTTATCCACTAATACTGACTTACCTACATCATCCGTTCTAGAATTATCATCTACTTCTTCATTACTTTTAGAACAAGCAGATAATAAAGATAAGCATAGCAGTAAAAAGATTAATACAAGAAGATTTTTTTTCATTATTACACCCCTCTATTTCAATTATACTCTCATTAGTAATTAATAATACCTATTAAATACATTTAAAAATATTTTCCCTTTTTCTAATAATCTATGTAGTATTTATATTGATTTCAACAAAAAGCAATTAATTATCAACAACACCGATAAAAATCTTTTATAAGCTCAGAATTAACATAATATTTTAAAAATTTTATATTAAATACAAATAATTTAAAATAAATAAGCCATAATAAACTTTCATTTATCTTTTTTTAATTATAAATCTATAGCCTTTATACTATTAATCTTATCACTGATTAGTCTATAATTAAACAAAATTTCCAATAAAAAAAGTCTATACAAAGATATCTTTGTATAGACATAAATTTTAATTATAATTAATCAGTATATACGCTTTCTGATGCTTTTACATTTTTATTTGCCTTAAAGCGTAAAAACGTTTTATATAGCATAATAAAGAAAAGTAATATACCAACATAACCATTTATAACATAGACAACGTTTACAAGTTTGTCGAAATCTAATGCTAACCCAATAAAAGCACCGATTACAACTAAAACAACTGTTGCTATTTTAAACTTACTAGTACCTTCTTTAAAGAACCTTGCAACCACAGACCACATCAATGGTACAGAAGTTGTAAATATTCCTAGTATAATAATAACTGAGAATATATTTCCTAAAACTGGATGTATTTCTGATGCAAGTATTAGATTAGGAATGTTACTTCCACCAGTAGTATCAACTGAAAGAATTAAGGCAAGCGTTACTAAAATTATCGCAATTGAAAATCCAAGTGTTCCTAAAACAACTCCTAAAGTACCTTCTTTTTCACTATTAATATCACTACCTACTCCTGCTAAAAATGCTGCTAACCATAGCATACAAAATCCAACATAAGATCCTGCAGCGGCTACCCAGTTTGTAGAAGCTTGTAATATCTTTCCTGAAGCAACAATTTGTTGAACTTTTTCTGCTGCTACTGGCAATTGGTCATTATAAGTATAAATTCCTGCTATTCCTAAAGTTATTGCTATTACAATGATTGCTGGTCCAATTTTACCTATAACATCAACAATTCCTTCTAAACCCAAAAGAACGACAATTATTGTTGCTATAGCTAATATTACGCCTCCTAATTCCATTGGCCATCCATAATGCTGTTGACCAGTAGCAGAAGCTCCCCCAATCATTACTGTATATGATAAGAATATAAATACTATTGAGAAAAAGTCATAGAATGTCCCAACCTTATCTCCTCCGTAATACCTATAAATATCATTAGTATTCTCAAACTTTTCTCTATAACCTGCTGTTATAAAACTAATAGAAACATAAGTTAAAAGAACTCCAGCCAATATTTCTCCAAGTATCCCCTTATATCCATAGGATACGAAATACTGGGAAATCTCTTGACCTGTTGCAAAACCTGATCCAATCAATAAAGCCATAACTGAACCTGCAATACTTATTACATTTTTCATACTTACTATAATTTTTCTACCTTTTCTCATCACAAGCCCCCTGATTTCATTTGTTTATCACTAGTTTTTCTATTGTTCCTCTGTAATATATTATACACTTTTTATAAATAATTAAACATAATAAAAAAATTATTAAATAGCTTTCATTTATATCATTAAATAGTAATTAGTTTACTACTAGCATTCTATAACTATAATTGAGAATATCTATGATAATACGTATCTATAGAGATTTACTTTCATAGGAATCTTCTATATGAGCATCTTGTATGTTAAAATAAATTGAGGTGAGATAATGAAAAATTTAAAATTATTAATATTATTACTTGCACTTAGTATAACTTTTACTGGATGCAATAATAACGAAAGTAATCCAAAGGAAACTGAACAAGTAGAAACAACTACTGAAACAGAAAAAGTAAAGGAAGAAGAAACTAGCGAGGAAGAAGTTAGTGAAAAAGAAGAATCAGAAATAAGCGAGGAAAGTGAAAAAGCAGATTCAGAATCATTCACAGGTGAATACATAATCTCTGTTGATGATTTCAAAGACAAAATTTCTGATCCTGACACTATTATTGTTGATGCAAGAGGAGATGATGGTGCAAAAGGCGGGTTTGTTGATGGTTCAGTAGTTATGGCTTGGGGGCAACTTGCTGATGTTGATGATAAAAAACCCGGTGAAGAGGGCTGGGGACATATTTTAGAGCCTGAACAAGCTAATCCTATCTTAAGTGATTTCGGACTTGATCCTGAAAAAGAAATTATATTATACTCCAATACAAATCAAGGCTGGGGTGAAGATGGTAGAATTTTATGGCAACTTAAGGCATATGGCTATGATAACTTAAAGATGGTCGACGGTGGGATTGATGCTATTAAGGAAGCTGGCATTGACTTAGTCAAAGATAAAAAAGATATTGAAAAAGCTGAGGTAAATATTACAGATATCAATTATGATGCTATAATCGATACAAAACAACTTAGTGAAGCATATGATGACTATAAAATAATAGATGTAAGAAATAAAGATGAATATGAAGGAGCAACTCTTTATGGTGAAGCTAAAGGCGGACACCTTCCAGGTGCTGTAAATATTCAATATATTGACTTATTTAACGAAGATGGCCATCTAAAATCAAATGATGAAATAGAAAAACTTTTCGCAGATGAAGGATTTGAAAAATCTGATGCAATAGTAACTTATTGCACAGGAGGAATAAGATCAGCTTATATGCAACTTGTTTTAGAAATGCTTGGTTATGATAATGTTATGAATTATCAAGGTTCTTACTACAACTGGGCTGCTAGCCATGATGTCGAATAAAATAAAAAAATGCCAGATTTTCTGGCATTTTTTTATTTTATTTCTTCTATAAGCGCTTGAATATTCTTATCTATTTTTTCTATTATATCTATAAATATTTCATCATTTTTACCAGTTGGATCATCTAATCCCCAATCTAAAATCTCTTTTCCTTCTACAAAAGGACAAACTACATTACACCCCATCTTTACTACAATGTCTAGCTTAGGTAATTCGTTAATTAATTTGGAATACTGGTTTTTCTCTATGTCTATATTATAAATTTCTTTCATCAGTCGAACTGCATCTTGATTTATTCTTTCAACTTTCTGTGTACCAGCCGAGTATGACTGGAAAATATTTTCTCCATAGTATTTTCCTAAAGCTTCTGCAATTTGACTTCTACATGAATTATGTACGCAAATAAATCCTACTTTTAACATATTCTCTCCTTATATATACTAAAAAATTCTATTTATATCTTCTAGTAAATCAACGGTAATAGATTGCTTTGCTAGTTGATTAAAACTACCAGTAATATATAAATTCTTCTCTAAATTGATAAAGGCAAAAGAACCTGTTATCCCATTATGTCCTAGATATCTATCATGATCAAAATCTATTCCCATATGACCTAGACCGTACTTTATTTTTCCAAAAGATTTAGGTAGAATTAGATATTCACTATTGTCCAATAAATTTTTATCAAATAAGCTTCCTTCAAAAAACACTTTAATAAAAATCATTAAATCTTCTGAACTGCTTATTCCCCCGCCTGCTCCTTTAGAAGCAATAACTCTTTTTGATAAATCAATGTAATTATTTTTGAAATAGCATTTAGGTAAATATTTGCCATCTTTGGAAAGGTAGCTTTTATTCATAGCTAAAGGTTTGAAAATTATATTTTCAAATATTTCACTTAGACTAATTTTCTCTATTCTTTCAGCTATTTCTCCTAATAAAATAAAATTAACCGAACTATAATAAGATTTTTTAATATTAGGCGTAAATATTCCTTCATTATTTCTAGTTCTTTCCATTAATCCTTCAAAATTAAGGGGAGGTGATTTTATTCTATTACCCATTTTTAAATTTATTTCAGGATCTGGAAATCCTGAGTTTTGATATAAAAGATTTTTAATACTAACTTCTTTAGTATAATCAATGCCATTAAAGTTATTTAGATTTCTTATTTCTTCATCTGAAAAGAATTTATATATTCTATCTTCTAAAGATATTTTATTTTGCGAAAATAAGTTTAAAATGACTGAAGTAGTAAAAAGTTTACTTACACTTGCTAAAAGAAAATTATCGTTTATTTCCATATTATATTCATTTTTATAAGAATAATCCTCAAAAGAAATGTTAAGGCAGGCCTTATGGATAATTCTCATATTTATATATTTATCAAAAATTAAATCAAGTTTATCTTTCATATTATTCTCCTTATATATATTATATAAAATAAATTTATTTATCTATAGGAATTATTGAGGAAAATCTGTTATTATAAGTATAGTATAAATATTACTTACATATCTTTTAAAGAAATCAAGGAGTTAATTATGAATGATAAAGAAATTTCGAAAATTTGTAATGCCCTATCAAATGAAATTAGGGTTAAAATAATAAGACTTTTATCACAAGGAGAAAAATGTGCTTGTGAATTATTAGATAATCTAAAAATTACCCAACCTACTCTCTCCTACCATATGAAATTACTTTCAGATTGTAATTTAGTTAGTTGGAGACAAGAAGGTAAATGGAAATATTATAAAATAAATTGCCCTTTGTTTAGGGATTATAAAAAATCTATTAGTAATATATCATGTACTTTTAGTGTTAGAAATGATGAAAATTCAGGTAATTCTTGTAAATGCTCTTGTAATAAATAATCAATTTTACCCCATAAAATATATGCCTTTACTTTCAAAAATAATATATAAACTTTACTAAAAAATAAACGACTTATCCCAATTGTCAAAAGGATAAGTCATTTTATAAAATAGTGTATTTTATACTAATATACACATTTATTTTTTCTTTTATTTTTTAAAGGCTCACTTATACTCCAGTAGATGCCCTATGCATTAAATATCTCCCATAGCCAACAACTACTTTGTAGTAACCAGAAAATTTCTCATCTATTTCATCATCCATAGTGTAAATTAAAAGATCTCTATTGCCAATAGAAGAAAGTTTATTTTGAGTAGCTATAATAGTTACATCATCTTTATCTACTTCTCTTAAAACATTTGCAGAAAGCTGTTGGTTTCCTCTACCAAAGATATAACCTTGACCTCCCATTAAAGTAACAATAATCTTTGCTTCATTTCCTCTAATTATATCAAGGATTTCATTTTCATTAACATCTTTTGCCACAAGCTCTTTATTTTTCACTACATCAACTCCAAGTATTGTATAGTCTAGATTTAAAGCTTGCATTATTCTCATTGTAGTAGTACCAGATCCGATAACATAATAAACATCATCTTTCATATTATCTACTATATATTCAGCAATTGATTCTTGGGATTCATGATCTGATTGAGGAGAAGAAGATTTTAAATTTTGTAGGTGTCTTTCATCATAAGGTACTGAAAGATAACCGTAAATCTTAATATCTATTTCATCTCTTCTAAAAGCTTCTTCATCAAGATCCATAACTTCTTCATCTTTTAAGTTTAATTCAGCTCCTGAAAGATAATCAAAAGCTAATTGACCTGCTGATTCTGGAGTATTCCCATAAACTGGTGAATGAATTTTTACTCCTGCTGGAATACCAATTGATGGAATTTTATTCTCAACAGCATTGAAAATATCCCTAGCAGTTCCATCTCCACCTGCAAATAGAATTAAGTCTACTCCTATTTCTTTAATCTTTTCACAAAGCTTAACTGTGTCTGAAACGCTTGTATCTCCTGAATCTACTTGGTAAATAACTTCATAGTTTAGCCCAACTTCTTTAGCTTCATTTTCTCCCATGTCACCTGATGCAACATAAAGCATAATGTCGTCTTTTATTGGTAAAAGCTTTTCAAGAGCTTTCATCGCCTTTTTTGGTGATTCAGGAATAGATCCTAACTCTCTCGCTTTAGCTAATACATCTTTACCGTCAGTTCCTTTAAGACCAACTCTTCCACCCATACCTGCTATTGGATTGATAACAATACCTACTTTTTTCATATTACCTCCAAATATCTAGTTCTATATTATCTGTGTAAAATAAAACATCCCCAAAGCTACAGATACTGGTAAATTTAAAGAATCTACCTGACTTGATTGGGGTATCATTACAGGTCTACCTAAACTCTTTACACTAGAATCAAGGCCTGAGCCTTCATTACCAAAACAAAGAGTAAACTTACCAGCACTTTTTATATCTAATAATGAACTTTCCCCTAACATAAATAAATAAAGTTCGTTGTCTGAAAATATTTTATTATAGGCTTCAAGGCTATCAAAATGTTGTATGTTTACTTTAAAGAATGCTCCCATAGAAGCCCTAATCACTTTTGGATCGAAATAGTCACAAGCATCTCCACATATAGCAAGATTTTCAAAACCCATGCCAAGCATAGTTCTAATAATTGTTCCTAGATTTCCCATATTAGAGGGCCTATCCAAAAGAATATGATTTCCTTCTTTAATTATACCATATTCTTTGTTAAAAACACCCACAAGATAAACATTGCCTTTTTTAGCAATTCTATTAATGCTTTTGTCATCAATACTATAGGGAATATTATTCTTTTTTAAAATTCTAATTAAATTATCCTTATCATCATAGGAAGATGAAATTAAAATTTCTTTAATTAAATCTGGTCTTTTCTCGATTAATTCAATAACCGGAAAAGTTCCCATTACATAAGAATAATTAAAATCTTTTTTATATGCCTTATACAACTTTCTTACCTGCCGAATCTTCTAGCCTAGTCATCCATATAGATAATAATACCCCTAATATCAAGAGTATTAAACAAGCAAAATAGCTTTTGATTCCAAAACCACTATAATTTGTAGGAATTATCATTATTGTAGAAGCTACTACTATCCCTAAAATAAAATGAAAAAAACTAGAGTAATGGTTATTATATATTTTTTCAATTAATTTTATAAAGATTGCAATAGTTAAAACTGCACCTACACCAATAGGTATGATTACAGAGAAATCCAAACTTTTGAAACCATCCGCCATTTCTTTATAAAGACCCATATAAACAATAAAATTAGATGAACTAAGCCCTGGTATTAAAGTCCCTAAGGAGATTAGCATTCCACATATCATCCAACTTACTGGACTTGCAACAACCTTTTCACTAACTAGATTTTTTCCGAACTTTAATAAAAGAAGGCCAAAAACAAAAGATCCAATCATAATTATGATATCTCTTTTTGATCTACCTTCTTTTCCTGCCTCTTTCCATAAAGATGGAAGTGTTCCTAATATACAACCTATAAAAAACCAAAGTATTATAACTTCATATCTTCCTAATAAAAAACTAACTATGTTAGAAAAAAACATTACTCCTAAAATTGCACCAATAATTATTGGTAAAAAGTAGTTCCAATCTTCCTTTATAGACTTTCTAATATCAGAAAATAATTTAATTAGCCTTTCATAAACTCCAAAAACTACTGCAAGAGTTCCCCCACTTACACCGGGTATAATAAAGCCAGAACCGATCAAGGCTCCCTTTAATACTCTCGTTAAAAGTCTTTTCATATTTTCCTTCTTTCTTTTACCTGTAATTTCCTTTATAATTGATTTAGCCTTTTGAAAGGAAGATAAAATGTATAAAATAATATTAAATTCCTTAGGCATATGCGTGGTTGGTAGCCTAGGAATGCTAGTTAAAAATCGTATAAAACAAAGGCAAATAGATGCACTAAACGTTATCATAGCTACCTTAGTTTTAGTTACCGGTTTACAAGGTGTTATAAAGGCAGATAATCTCTTACCTGTGACTATGAGTTTATTCTTTGGAACCTTGATAGGGTCAAGCATCCAAATAGAAGATAAAATCATAGACAAGGTAACGAGCCTTGCTAGCGAAGAAGGCTCAGACCTAGTCAATGGAATTATAGCAATTTCTTTAATAAATTGCATGGGTAGCCTTGCAATTCTAGGTCCGTTGAATATCGCCTTAAATAACGACCACACCATAATGAACTTTAAAATTATCTTAGACTGTCTAACATCACTTGTATTCGGAACTATTTACGGTAAAAGTATCTACCCAGCGTCAATAGTCCTTTTCTTTTATCAAATGATGTTTTTTGTCTTAGGGAAACTAATTGCACCAATCCTAAATGAAGTTACAGTAAATCAAATAGGACAAATTGGTTCTGTTATGTTAATCCTTTTATCTATGAATTTATTACAAATAAAAAAGATTAAAATAATGGATCTTATTCCTTCTTTAATATTTCCTATATTATTTGGCCTTGTAAACCAGTTTATAGGATAATATTCTTATTCTATGCCATTCGTGGTGACAATTGATTTGTCAGGCATAACCCAAACAGCCTCTGCGTTGTTATCTTCAACCAGCTTTTTACTTTCTTCAAAGGGAAGTAAAAAAGCTGCTGTTGAAAGAAAGTCTGCAAACCCACTATCTTCAGCAATAATAGATACACTTGAATAATAATTTCCAGGCATTAAGGTATCTGGATCAATAAGGTGATGGTAGTTATTCCCATCGACTATATAATATCTTTGATAATTTCCACTTGTAACAACAGATGCATCTTTAACATTTATGGCTTTTACGATTTGTTCATCTGACCTTCCAAAAGCATTTTCTGGATTTTGAATTCCAATAACCCAAGATTCTCTGCCATCTTTAGGATTTCCTATTACCTTTACATTTCCTCCTGCGCTCAACATTGCAGAGGTTACACCTTTTTCTTCTAACTTATCACACACAAGCTCTGTTGCATATCCTTTAGCTGTTGCTCCTAGGTCTATCAAAAGGTTAGGATTAGTAATTTCAATAGTACTCTTTTCTTCATCTATAATAATATCGTCAATATTACAATTTTCATTTGCTATTTCTAGTTCTTCCATAGGCGGTAGGGTAGAAATTTCTTTACCTTCAATTCCCTTTTCTCTATAATCATGCCAAATATTCAAAACTGAACCCATAGCCACATTTACTTTAGGACTAACTTCTTTATTTAGTCTTTTTGAAAAAATAACTAAGTCTATTAAATCTTTATCAACTTTCACAGGACCTTTTCCTGCATTGTCGTTGACAGTCTTTATATTATTGATTCCTTCATAGTTATTATAATTATCATAAAGCTTGTGTAGTCTATGAAATTCTTCTTCTACAAAGTCTGCTTTCTTATTAAATTCTTCTTGAGAATCATCATAACTAATAAAGCTAACTATGGTATCGAAGGTATCAAAAAAATCTCTGCTATATTTTTCGACTTTAGCGGTTTCTGTCTTTTTATTTGTATCTTCACTAGATGTAGCAGGGTTTGAACAAGCTACAAGCATTATAAGTCCTAATAATAAAAATAATCTTTTCATAATACCTCCATCTTAAAATAATACCAAATACTAGTTTTTACTTCAAGATATTAAAACTTTAAACTTTTATAGTAATCATAGGTTAGTTTGCTAAAATAGACAAGAGAATATCTCAAATTAAAGCTTTATATCTTTTTTTCTTTCTAAAACTTCATCAAATCTTTCTAAATAGTCAGGCATAGATTTGAAATTAGCTATTCTAACAGGATTACCATCTACTAATATTTTAGAAACAGCCCCCATCCCCGCAGCTATTATACTCTGGCTTTCTTCCATACTGACAATATTATAAGCACAGAGTTTGTCCTCTTTGAAATATCCTGTATTTTCAAAATTACCTAAAATATCTTTTTGTCTATATAGGTAATATGGCCTATATTTATTATTTTTTATTATTTTATGTGAAACTTCTAATAGTTTTTCTATATCTTCCTTATTTTCATAAGCATTATTTGTAAGGCTAGAGCCTTTCTTCATAGCTAAAGTATGAACTGTAAGATTGTCTGGGGATAAATCTACAATTTTAGTAAATGTTTCTAATATATCTTTTTCATCTTCCCCTGGAAGTCCAACTATTGTATCCATATTAATTATAAAATTATATTTTCTTGCTTCTTCATAGGCATTAAGAATTCCTGCCGTACTTTGTTTTCTACCGATTAACTTCGCAGTAGAATCATTCATTGACTGAGGATTAATACATATCCTATCTACCTTACCATCAAGCATTTTTAAAAGATTTGAGTTGATAGTGTCTTCTCTTCCAATTTCAACAGTAAATTCATCAAAATCGCCTAAAGATAAAGCAGTATTAATAATCTTTTCTAATAAGGGGGTATCAATAGCAGAGGGAGTTCCCCCACCTATATATGCCATAGAAGGCTTACCATAATTTTCCAAGATAAATTTAATTTCTTCTATTAATTTCTCAACATAAGGTTTAATAAAATCTTTATATTTATTAGAAGGAAGCACGCTATAACTACAATATGAACAAACACTAGGACAAAATGGTATATTAATATAAAGGCTGTACCCATCTTTATATTTATCTATAACAGGCTTTTGAACTTTATAAATCTCTGTTAGCAAGTTAGCTTTTTCAGAACTAAGAAAAAAATACTTCTCTAGTATTTCTTTTGGATTTCCGTAAGCTTCTCCAATTTGTCGCGCTAATTTCTCTGGTCTTATCCCAGTTAACATCCCCCAAGCTAATTGATTTTCATCTTTAAAAAGATTATAAAAAGAATATTTTAAAAGTTTTGATTCCCAATTACCAAGATCTTTAAATACTTGAAAATCTGATAAATATACTTCATTAAATGTATCATTATCAATAAAAGATGTTTTGACTTTATCTTCAAAGAGCTTGGAGTCTATCCTATAGTCTTGCTCCACCAATGTTATTTCTTCATTTGGGAAGATTACTCTAGCTAGTTCATATATGTCATGGCTATGTTTATGGTCGGCCTTAATTCTCAAAATTTCACCTCTAATAAAAAAGTGACCACAAAAGTGGTCGGTTTTAATATATGCCAGTCCCTAGCACAAGTTACTAGGGAAAGGCTCTCATTATTATAATTCTGTAATTTCTATATTTTCAATAACTACATCTTCTAAAGGTTTATCCATTGGATCTTTAGCTACTTTAGCAATTTCATCAACAACATCCATCCCTTCATAAACTTGTCCGAAAACAGTATGCTTAAAGTCTAACCAATAAGCTCCACCTAGTTCTTCGTAAGCATCTACTACTTCTTTCGGATAGCCATCTTCTTCTGTCATTTCTCTCATTTGAGAAATAATTCTTTCTTCTACCTTTGGTCCTTGAACAATAAAGAATTGACTTCCGTTTGTTCCAGGTCCAGCATTTGCCATAGAAAGAGCTCCCCTATAATTTCTATATTCTAAAGAAAATTCATCTTCGAAAGAATGTCCAAAAATCGATTCTCCACCTCTACCTGTTCCAGTTGGATCTCCACCTTGGATCATGAAATCTTCTATAACTCTGTGGAAGATAATTCCATCATAATAACCATCTTTGCTATGGTTAACAAAATTTTCTACTGCTTTAGGTGCAGCCTCAGGAAATAAAACTACTTTTATATCTCCCATATTTGTTTTAATATTTGCTATTGTATCTCCTGCTTTAGCTTTATCTAGTTGTCTCATCTTGCCTCCGTATTAATTTATCTTCTTTAATTATATCTATTATTTCTCCTCTAGCTCCCTCTAGATTTAAATCTTGAAGCTCAGAGATTGTTGGTGCTATATCAATTAGTCTTGCATTATTAATAGTTGTATTTTTTATATCTGGGCCATAAGCAAAAAGAACTGCTGAAAAATTGTCCTTTCTTGGATCATACCCATGGGTAGCATGGTGACCTGGATATTCTGAATCTATAATATCCCCATTGTGACCATCAGCAAAATAATATCCATTTTTTGCCTCTATCATAAATACACAATTGGGATCTGCCCCCAATTTAGCTGCTTGGTGCCCAGTTAAAATAAAATCAAAGACTTTATTTTCTTTATTAAATTCTTCTAGAGTTTTTCTTAAAATTTTATCATCTTCTATAGAATTTCCTTTACCATATATATAGCAAGACCCACCTGCTTCTTGCATATAGTATTTATACCTAAATATTTTATTATCTCTTAACTTCAAATAACCTTGCTGATTTAATAAAACATTCAGCTTAATAGCGGTATGAACATCTATTTGCGAATGGTCACTTAAAATTATAAGGTTTGCATCAATATTATTTTCCTTAATCAAAGATAAAAGATTATTTATCCTATCATTATAAGAAGATATTGCCTCTTTTATTTTAGGACTCTTTGTTGCGTACCTATGCTTATAATCATCAACACCAATAAAATGAACAGCTATTATATCTAAATCTTCTTCTAATATATAGTCATGGAGACATCCCTCTACATAATCATCTAATTGAGGTTGACTTAGGCCTACTCTTTTATTTCCATGTCTTTTCTCTTCTTTTAAGATTGTTGATATACTTCCATTTAATAACGCTATCAAAGCTTGACTTTTAATTAAGCCATGAGGAATAATCTCAGGAATTAAGCAATCTATATTTCCTTTTGCAGCCACTGGCCAAAGAACTGTTCCAACCTTTAGACCTTTTCTTTTAGCTGCTCTAAAAATAGTATCTCCACTTATATTTTTTTCATACCAAAACCAGTCTTTTTTGTCTTTGGCTGGTTGAAGCAAAAGGTTATTTACAACCCCATGATCCTTTGGATATCTTCCTGTAACAATACTTGCATGGCAAGGATAAGTTAAACTAGGATAAACTGATTGGACATTTTTAATATAAGCTCCATTTTCAATTATATATTTAAAACCATCTAATTCTTCAAAATCCTTAGCATCATTATTGCCAAGAGCATCAAAGGATAAAATAATTGTTTTACGCATATTAGTCCTGCTCTGTTAAAATTCTTATTCCATCTTTAGTCACAGCTAATGTATGTTCAAATTGACAGCTCATTGAACCATCTCTTGTTCTAGAAGTCCAGCCATTTGAATCCATTTTCATTTGCCACTTACCTTCATTAATCATTGGCTCAATTGTAAAGACCATACCTTCTTGAATTCTAGGACCTCTAATTTTGGTCTTATAATGAAGAACTTGCGGATCTTCGTGCATATTGCTTCCTATACCATGACCTGTAAAATCTCTTACAACTGAATATCCAAAAGGTGTAACATAATTTTCAATAGCTTCTCCGATATTACCAATTCTATTGCCTATCTTAGCAGTTTCAATTCCTTTATATAAAGATTCTTTAGTTACATCATATAGTTTTTGAGTTTCTTCAGAAACTTCCCCAACTAAATAAGACCATGCTGAATCGGCTAGGTAACCATCAAGATTAACTACCATATCAACTGTAATTAAATCCCCTTCTTTTAAAACATAGTCTGAAGGGAAACCATGGCATATTTCATCGTTTACAGATGTGCATGTGGCATAAGGATATCCGTTATATCCTACTTGCTCAGCAGTAGCTCCATGGTCATTCATATAAGTTTCTGCAAAATTATTTATTTCCATGGTAGTGACACCAGGTTTAATAAAATCTCTTAAATTAATATGGACGCCTGCGAGGATTTTTCCCGCAGCCGCCATTTTTTCAATTTCTTCTTCTGTCTTTATAATAATCATTTATTCTCCATTCTAATTAAATGTGAGTTTTACCTATATATACAAAGTCTCCTTCATCTTTAACATCAATATCCCAAGTCATTCTTAGACCTGATGCACTTGCTAAACCATCAAAGTAATATAAAACTATTCCAGTATCAACATAGTCATCTATATTAGTTAGATTTTCTATATAAAGCTTGATTTCTCCTTCATCTATTACAAATCTCCAAGCTTGCTTATCTTTAGAAGATGGAGCTAGTCTTAAGTAATAGAATAAGTCAGCTAAACCAAGACTTTCTAGTTCATCGATAGTATAAGATTCTTTATCTAAATTTTTGAACACATAATCTTCAACACCAATTTTTGGTGTATAGCTAGGATTACCGAAGTTTAAATCTCTTGTAGGGTGACCAAGGCCAAGTAGGTATTTTACAACTCCTTTTTCATTATTGAATGTTTCTTGCAATAATTCTTCGCTACAATTTGAAAGTGTAATCCAGCAAGAACCAAGGCTAAGTTCTCTCATTTTAGTAACAATTTCTTCAAACTCATAAGCCCCATCTATATATGCTTTTGGGCTTTCTTCAATTATATTCATTGAAATATAAGCAGGTGCATCTATCATAACCCCACCATATCCACCATGTCCGTCTAAAGCCTTATAGATTCTATCTCCATCTGAATGAAGAGTAAATTCTACATTGTCTGTTTCTTTGTTTATTATTTCAAGTATATCTTCTATCGATTCAATTTCCTTATTCGATAGAGCCTTATTTTTGTAAGTTCTTACTGATTTTCTTGATAGTAAAAAGTCTGTAATTAACATTTAATACCTCCTAGTCGATTTGTCCATATTATATATCTATAATAACACTTTTATATATACATTTCTATTATCCTACCCACTTTGTTAACTTTTATTAAATATATTTTATGGTAATATAAGCCTAGAGGTGAAAAATGAAACTTACAAAATCACAAGAACTTGCGGCTATGCATTACCAAGGTCCAGCTTTAGTTTTAGCTGTTCCAGGGGCAGGTAAAACTACAGTTCTACTCCATAGGATTGAAAATCTAATAAATCACTACGGTGTAAATCCAAAAGAAATCTTATCTATTACTTTTTCTAAAACTCAAGCTATGGATATGGAACAAAGATTTAGAAAAAACAAAAAGGGACCTTCTGCCCATTTTTCTACCATTCATGCATTTGCCTACGATATTATAAGAGCATACTCAAGACAAGAGAAGGTACAAATTGATTTAATTGAAGGATCAAATTCATATAATAAATATGCCTTAGTAAAAAGACTTTACTATAATATAAATAAAAGTTTTATAAAAGATGATAGTCTTGAAGAATTTTTTACTGCCTACTCTTTCATAAAAAACTCTATGATAAGCCCTGAAAAATACTTAAATGACAATAAATTAAAGCTTAAGAATTTTCTGAAAATATATAAAGAGTATGAGAATTTCAAGAGTGAAAATAATCTTATAGATTTTGATGATATGCTAACTCATGCATATATGATTTTACAAGAAGACGAAAGAATTCTTAATAGAATTCGTAAAGCCTTTAAATTTATACAGGTAGATGAAGCTCAAGATACTTCTAAAATTCAAATTAAAATAATCACTCTTATAGCCCAGCCTCTTAATAATCTATTTATAGTAGCCGATGATGATCAATCTATATATGGATTTAGAGGGGCTGCTCCAACGGATTTATTATCTTTTCCAAAAAAATATAAAGATGCCAAGGTTTTTTTTATGGAAGAAAATTTCCGTTCTACTGCTGATATTGTTGGTCTAGCTAATAAATTTATAAATAAAAATAAACTCAGATATAAAAAGAATATGATAGCTACAAAAAATAAAAGTGAACCTATCAAATTAATCAGAGGAAAAAACTTAAAAGCTGAACATTCTTATCTTGTAGAAGAAATTAAGAAAAACTTAGAAGAAGATAAATCTATTGCTGTTCTTTATAGAAATAATATTTCTGGTCTAGCCTTAATGGATTTATTAAAGGAAAATAATATATCTTATTTTAATAGAGATAAATCTAAATCATATTTATCTCATTTTATAATTGAAGATATACTTAATATTTTAAAGCTTGCTGAAGATCCAAGTGATGTAAATGCCTACGAAAAGATTTATTATAAGCTAAACGCTTACTTGAAAAAAGATTATCTTTCTTATTTAAGATATATGAGTGGCTCAATGACCGTTTTTGATGGTTTACTCGATATACCTAACTTAAAAGATTTTCAAAAGGAAAATATAATTAATCTCTCTTATGATTTTAAGGCTATTGGAAAACTAGAAATACCAAAAGCAATTACTTATATTGAAAGACAATTAGGCTATGGAATCTACTTAAAAGAAAAAACAAAAAAATCAGGGAATGAGGGTTATTCCCCAGAACTTATTTTAGAAAGTTTAAAAGAAATTTCAAGGAAAATGAATTATAGCTATGAACTTGAAGATAAGCTAAAGAAAATAAGGTCTGAAAAAACTAATATACCTCAAAAATTAACCCTTTCTACAATTCATTCATCTAAAGGTTTAGAGTTTGATGTAGTTTATATAATCGACTTAATAGAAGGAGAATTTCCTTCAACTAAAGCTCAGGAGTTATCTCCTCAAGGAGATGATTTAGCAATGGAAGAAGAAAGAAGATTATTTTATGTGGGAATGACTAGGGCAAGAGAAAGCCTAAGTCTTCTTAGCTTAAAATATAGAAATCATCAAAGAGTAGAGGCTTCTAGCTTTTATGAAGATATTAGAAAAGAAAAAAACTAGTAAACAATAAAATATTATAAAAAAAGAAGCCATATTAATATGACTTCTTTTTTATTTAGCATAGCTTATTGGCACTCCCAACCGGATTCGAACCAGTGACTGGCCCTTAGGAGGGGCCCGTTATATCCTGCTTAACTATGGGAGCAAGTTTGACAGAAAACACTTAATTAACAAATTGCTTTCTGAAATTATATTCTATTGAATTTTTTGACTTTTGTCAACTGTTAAAGTTTTCTTGCATAAGAAAAGGCTAGGTTTTTTACCCTAGCCTTTTAATTATAATTATATTATTTCCTTAGAAATGATAATAGTCTAGAGAAGCTATTATCTAAAGATCTCATTAGTCTAGTGAAAAAGCTAGCTTCTTCAATGTCATACTTACTTATTAAATCAACCGTAACTACCTCTTCTCCTTTTTGACTAACTACAAGCTGTCCCAAAACTTCACCTTTTTTAACAGGGGCTTTTATATCATCATTTAACTTCATTTCATAATTGAAGCTTTCTCCTTTTTCGCTAAGAAGTTCATAGCTTTGAGAAGGATAAATTGGAACTAAAGGATTTTTAGCAGAATTAACTGATATTTCTTCATAAGGCATCTCTGGATCAACAACAGTCTTCATGTGAAAATTATCTAAACTATAATCAAGTAAAAACCTAGAAAGGTCTCTTCTTTCATCAAGATTAGCAGTTCCCATTACAACTGTTATAACCCTATAATTTTCTCTTGCCACTGTTTGGCTAGCATCCATTGTGCTTACTAAACAATATCCAGCTTCATCTGTAAAACCAGTTTTTAGACCATCTACTCCAGGTAAACCTAATAAAGGTAAGGTTGATTGGCCTGAATAATTTCTTTCTGGCATATTCAGAATATTTATACTTGCGTATTCTAAAACTTGAGGATGCTTTTCAATAATGTGCCTTGACAACATAAATATTTCTTTTGTAGTCATTGTATTTTGCCCAAGATCTGACTGAAGTCCTGAAGCGTTAACAAATTTTGAGTTATCATAGCCTAGTTCAGCTGCCTTTGCATTCATTTTTTCTACAAAAGCTTCTTCAGATCCAGCAGTATGAACAGCTAGGGCATAAGCGGCATCATTTCCACTTACTACCATAAGTCCTTTTAAAAGGTCTTCAACTGTTAATACTTCACCTTCTAATAGCCTAAAGTTACTTCCGCCAACAGCTTCCATTTCTGGTGTTACTGTAACCCTATCTTCATGGGAAATATTGCCAGCATCAATTTCATCTTCTACAACTAAATAAGTCATTAGCTTAGATACAGAGGCCATATTCATTGGTTCATCTGCATTATATTCGATTAAAACTTTACCCGATTCAAAATCACCAATTATATAACTCTCCACTCTATCTTCTATACCTAAAGCTGCAAAAGATTTTATGGGTAGTAGGATAATTACTGATAAAATAATTAAAATTCTATGTAATTTTTTCATTTTTCCTCCTCATTAATATTTTTATTATACATTATTTACCCTCTAAAGCAAAGAATGTAAATGCTTTCAAATGAATACATTAAGATAACTAAATAAAAATATCTCCCATTCTTTTGATGAATAGGAGATATTTATATTTTTAGAATTTAAGTCTATAATTCTTCTTTAGTTATAACATCTTTTCCAACATAAGCTCTTAAAGCTTCTGGTACAGTTACAGAGCCATCTTCATTTTGATAATTTTCTAATATAGCTGCAAAACATCTACCTACTGCAAGTCCTGAACCATTTAAGGTGTGTAGGTATTCTACTTTACCATCTTTATTTCTAAATCTTAAGTTAGCTCTTCTAGCTTGAAAATCAACAAAATTAGAACAGCTTGAAATTTCTACATATCTATCGTAGCTTGGCATCCAAACTTCAATATCATAAGTCATAGTTGAAGAAAAACCAAGATCTCCAGAGCATAGGAGCACAACTCTATAAGGAATATTTAATTTTTGTAGTATTGTTTCAGCATTTGTAGTAAGAGCTTCTAGCTCATCGAAGCTATCTTCTGGTTTAACCAATTTTACTAATTCCACTTTATCAAATTGATGATTTCTTACAAGTCCCCTTGTATCCCTTCCTGCAGATCCTGCTTCTGCTCTAAAACAAGGAGTATAAGCTGTAAGATATACTGGCAAATCCTCATTATCGATAATTTCTCCACCATAGAAGTTTGTTAGAGGAACTTCTGCTGTTGGAATTAAGAACATATCTTTAGAATCTATTCTAAACATATCATATTCGAATTTAGGTAATTGACCAGTTCCAGTCATTGCGTGTCTATTTGCTAAAGCTGGTAACATAAGCTCTGTATAGCCATGTTCTTCGGTGTGAGTTGTAAGCATAAAGTTGATTAAAGCTCTTTCTAATCTCGCTCCTAAACCTCTAAATGCAGTAAATCTAGCTCCTGCAATTTTACCTGCTCTTTCAAAGTCTAATATATTTAAGTCTGTTCCAATATCCCAGTGTGCCTTAGGTTCAAAGTCAAACTTCTTAGGCTCAGACCATTTTCTGATTTCTATATTTTCTTCGTCACTTTTACCTTCTGGGACTTTTTCAAATGGTGTATTTGGTATTTCAAGTAGATTGTTCTTGATTTTTTCATCTAATTCCTTAACTTCTTCATCAAGTTCTCCTATTTGATTAGATAAACCTTTCATATTAAGAATTAATTCATCTGCATTTTCACCATTAGCTTTTAGTTTTGAGATTTCTTTTGAAGCTTTGTTTTGCTCAGCTTTCATTTCCTCAACTTTTACTAAAACTTCCCTGCGTTTTTCATCAAGAGATAGTAATTCATCAATTGGATAGTCTCCGTGTCTTTTAGCTAAAGCCGCCTTTACACCTTCAGTATCTTTTCTAACTCTTTTAATATCTAACATATTTCCTCCTAATAAAATAGTATGAATAATACCACAAACCTAGCGAAACAAAAAAACTCGCCCTAATAATAAAGGGACGAGTATTACCCGCGTTGCCACCCAATTTAACAAAATCTTTGTTCGCTCTAAATGTAGAGGCTCATGAGTAGATTCATATTTTTATCTAATTACTTTTCACCTACCAGTAACTCTCTTTATAGAATCAAAATACTACTATTCTCAATCTCAGCCATATTAATTTATGGCTTTAGTGTACCATAGAAGAATAGATTTTTCAATTATTTTAAAATATTTTTTATTGCCTTTTTAGGAATTGATATTGGCTCTACATAAACATCTCCTAGGATATTTTTATTCACAAAAAGTCCTTCTTTCATAAATTGAAAAGTGACCACAGTATCTGCATCAACTGAAACCCCATGAATTCTTCCATCATTAGAATCTATCCCAGAAGGAATATCAACACTCAAAACTTTTTTCCCTGAATTATTTATCATATCTATAACATATTCATAGATACCAGAAATATTATTATTTAGTCCTGTTCCAAAAATCGCATCAACTATTAAATCTTTTGATCTAAATTTATCTTCTACTAAAGAAATTTCCTCAAGTTCAGCATCGTTAGTTAGGTTTATTGGATTTACTCCTAGATTTCTGAGAATCTTATAATAAGTCATAAATTCTATGTTGTTCTCATTCTTTTTACCTAATATAATAACTTCCACCTCATGATCGTAGTTAATTAGGTGCCTAGCTAAGGCAAGGCCATCAGCCCCATTATTGCCATTTCCACATACAATACAGTAACGAATATTTTTTACCAAATCAATATGTTTTAAAAGAGCTAGAGCTGCATTCTCCATAAGTAATATGCTTGGAATTTCCAAGACATTTATAGCATACTTATCTATCCTAGCCATCTCATCTCCAGTAATCCTCATTATTCCTCCAGTCTACCTGTACTTTTTAGTTCTAAGGTCATCTCCAAAAAAATTTATCATCTTATAATTACCCAATATCCTTGAATACAACCTATCATCATAAGAGTCTCTCAGGTCATTTGGTCCAAGGTTAGAAGAAATTATAGTTGCTTTATTAGAAATCAATCTGTTATTAATAAGCTCAAAAAGATGAGCATCAGCAACACTTGATGATATCTCTGTGCCTAAATCATCTATAATTAATAATTCTACATTTTCAAGGTAATTATACTTATCTTTTAGGTCGCTTTTTTTACTCTTATCAGCAAAGTTATAGTCTGCAATAAAATTCAATATACTCGAAGCTGTTTGATATATGACGGGAATTCCTCTGTCTAAAAGCCCTTTAGCAATACAATTGCACATATAGGTTTTACCAGTCCCCACTGACCCATAAATATATAGATTTTTCTCATTTGTCTTAGGGAATTTCTCTGTAAATGCTTTAGCTTGAGGAAGATAAAATTCCATAACTTGTCTTGGGCTAAGCGTTTCATCGTGTTTTTTATCTTCTCTAAATAAATCTAAATTGAATTTATCAAAGTTTTGAAATTTAGTAATCTCTTCAATTCCACTCATACTATAAAGTTCAGCTATTACAAGTCTTTTTTTACAAGAGCACATTTTGCTTCCATCAGCTCCAGTATCCTTGCAAATAGGACAATCATATATTGGCTCTAAGTAATCTTTAGGGTATCCAGCATTTTTAAGAATTTTATTTTTTTCTTCAAGGAGTCTTTCTCCCTCTGCCTTTATAACATTAATATTCTCTGCTCCAATAATAGATTTTATTAAAGCAAATCCATTAGCTTTTTGTCTTTCTTCTAATTCTTTATATTCAGGGAATTTACTATAAATTTCTCTTTTTCTATCAGCAAGAATTCTCTCGTTTTTATTCCTAATATCTCTTAGAATTTTTTCTGCATTACTCAGTTTTACCACCTTGAGCTTTCTTGAAGTCTTCTATTAATTTCTTCTGTAAAGCTGCTTCTATATCATCAGAAGATTTTTTTTCAGTTGTATTTAATCGCTTTTTGTTTGGAACTTTTTTCTTCTTTTCTTCTTTTTCCTTTTTATTAACCACTAAATCTTCCATACTTGTAATTCCATCTATTGCCCAATTTCTAAGTACAGTTAGCACATAGTTAATATTTTTCTTGCCTTGAGTGTCACTGCTATAAATAAAACCTTGGACAATTAACTCTCTATCTTGATTGAATTCTTCTCTTAGCTTATGAATTCTTTCTATTTCACTTGGGAGAAGATTCGTCCCTAAAACTTCTTCTATTTTATTATACATTTGTGTATTGGTCATAGAAGTATCTTTGTCATTAGATAAAATATTGGTGTTTTTAACTTCTGTTTTACCAACAACTTCTTCATTTTCACTAGGTATATTTATACCCAAAAACATCTGCCTAAGGCTTTTGAATTTACACTTAAAATCATCTGTATCAGAAACTATCTCAACAATACCTTGTTCTTGCCAAAAACCAAAAGCATCCATTACTTCATCTTCTGTTAAAGCTAAATTCTCAGCAATTTCTGCAAATGATTCACTAACTTCTTTTCTTTCATAGGCTTGTTTATATGCATAAAGGTAAACTTTGATAGTATTTCCGTCAGCTAAAGCTAAGTAATTGTTTAAAAACATATTCTCTATGGGAGTCGTACCTAAGTCTACCTGTAAATTATATAATTCATATTTCATTGTACTTATCCCTTTCTAATCTCATTTTTATAGTCTTTGAATAAAGTCTACCATATTTTCTAAAAAAATATCTCGGATCATTTAAGATTTCGAGATTTTGGTTTTGAATTTCATAGCTTGTGTAACTGCTTTCTACTTCTTCAAAGAAAAACTTTCTATAAAGATTTATTGCTCTGGTATTAAATTTATTGACTTCTAGATTTAATGTATTCATCTTCATTTCTACAAAAAAATAATATAAAAGCATTTCCATAACAAGATTACCATAACCTTTAGAAGTAATATTGGGATCTAAGGCTAAGCCAAGTGTAGCTGATTTAAATATTGTATTTATATCTCTGAATCCAAAATAGCCTATTACTCTATCCCTTTCAAGGACAACATAATAGGCTGTTTTATATGTTCTTCTTCTATCTATTAGCCAAAATCCTAGTTCATATCTAGTTAAATTAGATATATTATATTCCCATAAAAGTGGATCTTCATGAACTCCCCACTTCTTTATATCATCTAGGTGGCTTTCATTAAGTTCTTCTATCTTTAAATCTATACTCTTTTCAAGACTAGAATTCATCATCGTCTCTCCTAGAAAGATTACTAAATCTAGTTAATTCTTTATGGAAGAATAAATCAACTGTTCCTGTTGGACCATTTCTGTGTTTTTCTATAATAACTTCAGCTGTATTAGGCTTTTCACTATCTTCATCATAGTAGTCATCTCTATAAAGCATCATTACAACGTCAGCGTCCTGTTCAATAGCACCTGATTCTCTAAGGTCGGATAAAATAGGTCTTTTGTTTTGACGAAGCTCTGGAGCTCTTGATAATTGGGCTAAGGCTAATACTGCACAATTCATTTCTTTTGCAATAGCCTTTAGTCCTCTTGAGATTTCAGAAATCTCAATTTGTCTTGACTCAGATTTTCCTGCAACTGTCATAAGTTGAAGGTAGTCAATTACTATTAAGTTTAGTCCTTGTTCCATCTTAAGTCTTCTTACTTTAGCTCTTAATTCAGTAAGAGATATACTTGGCGTATCATCTATGTAAAAAGGAAGTTTTTCAATAACAGATACTGCATCTGATATAGCTGACCAATCCTTTATTTGTCCACTGATAATATCTCCTAGATTTGTTAAGGACATAAAACTAAGAATTCTTTGAACTAACTGTGTTTTACTCATTTCCAGAGAAAACATAGCAACAACATTGCCTCTCGCTGCAGCACTAGCCGCTATATTTAAGCCTAAAGCTGTTTTACCCATAGATGGTCTTGCTGCAAGCAAAACTAAGTCAGAGTTTTGTAGACCTGAAAGGTGGTTATCTAGGTCATCAAGACCTGTAGTAACACCTGTAAGCCCATCGCCCTGACTTGCTCTTGCTTGTAGTATATCTATCGTATCCGAAAGCGAATCCTTGATAGGAGTTAAACCTTCATTATGGGTATTTTGGGTAATTTTGAAAATAGCTTTTTCAGCCAGTTCTATTGCTTCATTCGCTTCAGCTTTAGGGTCATAGCTTGTAGCCATAATCTCATCAGCAGCTTTTATCAATTTACGGAGGGTTGATTTATCAGCAACTATCTTACAATACTGTTCGATATTTGACACAAGACCTACATCATCAGTTAAGTTGATTAGGTAATCAATCCCTCCAATATTTTCAAATTGACCTACTTTTTCAAGCTCGCCCTTTAATAGCAAAAGATCATTTGGTTTTCCCTTGCCTGAAAGACTTAGAATTCCTTTGAAAATCTCTTGATGCCTCGGATTATAAAAATCATCAGCAGTTAATCTTTCCTCAGCTACTCCTATCGCTGAAGCCGAAATCATCATCGCCCCAAGGACGCTTCTCTCTGCTGCCTCATCATGAGGTAAAACCTTGATAGGAGTATCCATATTAGCCTTCTACTTCTTCAGTATTCTCTTCTTCTTTAACTTCTTCAGCAGATACTTCTTCAGCAGCTTCTTCTACATTTTCTTCTTCATCGCCTGTTTGTCCATCTTGGTTTTGAACTTTAACAACTAATTCAGCAGTAATTTCTGGGAATACTTTTACTATTACATTGTGTTTACCAATAGATTTGATATTTTCTTGAAGTGCGATTTTTTTCTTTTCGATTTCTTCGCCAGTTTTTTCTTTAAATGCATCAGCGATATCTTGACTAGTTACAGAACCAAAGATTTTACCTTCTTCTCCAGCTTTTGTTGTAATAACAAGAACTGTTTTTTCTATAAGTTCTTTTAATTCAGTTGCTTTTGATTCTGCATCTTTTCTCTTAGCTTGGATTTCTTCTTGATTTGCTTCCCATTCAGCTAAGTTTTCCTTGTTTGCAAGCACTGCTAAACCTTGTGGTAATAAAAAGTTTCTAGCATAACCATCTTTAACTTCTGCTATATCTCCTTCGTAGCCTACACCTTGAACTTCTTCTGTTAATATTATTTTCATTAGACTTCCTCCTCTAAATATTTATCAATTTCTTTTTTCAATCTCTCAGTGGCTTTTTCTATACTCACATCTTTTAATTGTACAGCAGCAGATGTCTGATGTCCACCGCCACCAAGTCTTTCCATTATTATTTGAACGGATATCTTTCCTGTTGATCTTGCACTTATATGAATTCTGCCTTTTACTTTAGTAAGTACAAATGATCCTATTATATTTTTCATAGAAAGCATTCCGTCTGCTGCCTTAGCAGCAATAAGAATAGAATTATCACTTTTCTTATCAAATTGTGATATTGCAATAACATCTTTGTAAATTTCCGCTTGGGAAATTACTCCCCCTACATCCCTAACTGTATTCACAGGCTCATTGAAAAGCCTATTAACATTTATAGAGTCAGCTCCTTCTTTCTTAAGGTATGAAGCAGCCTCAAAAGTCCTTACGCCTGTTTGAAGAGTAAAGGATTTTGTGTCTACCTTAATTCCAGCTAAGAGCCCATCTGCTATAATTTTTGGTAGTTTTACATCATCAGCATACTGAATTATTTCAGTTACAAGCTCTGATGCAGAAGATGCATATGGCTCTAAATATGTTAGGGTCGGAGATTCAACATAAGCTGATCCCCTTCTGTGGTGGTCAATTAATATCAAGTTTGAAGATATATCTAAAAGTCTTGGGGCTTCTGCAGTCTCTGGACTATGGTTATCTAAAAGTATAATTAGAGAATTTTCATCTGCCCCTGCTTCTGCTTCTTCCACTGTTATAATATCTTCTTTGATTCCCTCTACATTCTCTGTTACCTCTTCATAAAGGCTCTGTATTTGAGGGGTTATATCTTTTAAAACTATTTTTGCATTTGCCCCTCTTGATTTTACTAAGGAATACATTCCTAAGCAAGAACCAAAAGAGTCCATATCTGGGTTTTTATGTCCCATTATATATACATTTCGTAATTGATCAATAAGTTGAATTGTTGCGTTAGCAATAATCCTTGATTTAACCTTAGTTCTTTTATCTACAGCTCCCTTTTTACCACCATAATATTCAAGATGCTCGCCATTATTTTCTACAATCTGATTACCACCTCTACCTTGGGCAACATCTAAAGCAAGCCTTGCAATTTTATAAATTTCTAAAGGTTTATCTATGCTTGAGCCAACACCTGCAGAAATCGTGGTTTTTATTGAACACAGATTTTCTGTGCTTTCTAGGTCTTCAACTATCGGGAACTTATCTTCTTTCATTTTTTGATAATTAAAATTATCAAAAACTAAAATATATTTATCATTTTCATATTTTCTTGCAAACCCATCATACTGGGTAGCAAATGTATTTATAATTTTATCTATTTCACCTAATACAACAGGTCGTGTTGCTTCATCAGTGGAAGACCTAATTTCATCATAATTATCTATCTCTAGAACCATCAATATTAATCTTTGATTATCACACTTCTGAGTTATAGACTTTTTATCTGTATTATCAAATCCATACAGAAATATTATATCTTGATCTTCTTGACTATATGTTTCTACAACAGAATAATAAAACTGATAGTATTTTTCCTTAACCTTTGACTCTATACTACCTTCTTTTTTCTCTAAAACACCTTGAATTTCAATCTCTGGAATTAGGTTTTCTATCGAATAATCTTTAAGTTTATCTTTATCAAAGATATCTTTAAATTTAGTATTATGCCAAATGATATTTCCATCTTCACTCACTATTGTAATAGGCAAAGGCAGGGAAAACACAGCACTCCTAGTTATATCATCAAAATGTTTATCTAGGTTTTCTATTTCTTCTTCATGTTCCTTTTCCCTAGCTTGCTCTGCATTATAAATTTTAGCTACTGCATAAAGGCTAAAAAGAATAGTGATTAAACCGAGCATATTATTAAAAATAAATATTATTGTATTTATTAATGCCAATACACCTATTAGAATTATTAAATGTATATTTTTCTTATTC
The DNA here is from genome assembly GCA_964432945.1 of uncultured Peptoniphilaceae bacterium. GTDB lineage: Bacteria > Bacillota > Clostridia > Tissierellales > Peptoniphilaceae > CAYSPO01. Next base: position 46,924 of record CAYSPO010000002.1, on the reverse strand, counting down.
ATTTCTCATCCTCCACCTTGCCCTTAGGCTAAACATTCCCTCTATTAACCCTAAAATAGTTAAAAAGATAGACATGGATGATGTAAGTAAAAATATATTAATAATTATAGCTAATACCATCGACTTTGATCCAACAACGTCTACTACAACGCTAATTCCCTGAGTTGTCAAAAGACTCACTATTATAATAGCGATATTCAAAGACAATTCTTCTTGGAATTGGAAGTTGAATAAAGATAGGATTAAAGTTCCTAAAAACACATAGAATATTCCACGGCTAAAGTCTCTTGGTAAAGTAAAGTCTTTGAAAGCTTCCGTGGAAACTTCTGACTTATATTTCCTTAATATATATGAACTTGTATAGTAATTCACCAAACACATAATAAAAGAAACAACAAATATTAAAGCTGGAATAATTGTCATCATAAGATCTAAACTTTTTTTCAATAAACGTTGAAATTCGTTAATATCCATGTTTTTAAGTGGTAGATCTGTCATCTCTAATAATTTAATAGTTTCTTGAAAGTTTACTAAAACACCACTTTCTATTTCAGCCATAATATCTCCCTCATAGATTAATCCTATGATTAAAAACATTATAAGCTGAATAAGTATAAATAAACCCGTACTTATTGCTAGAGTTTTTGTTGAATTATAACCTTTTTTAACGCATACTATTATTGGGAAGGCGATAATTGAAATAAGTGTCATACTTATTACTAATTCAAGCCCACCTAATAGGTATACAAAGATTTGGCTTATGACAAATGATAGTAAACTGTAACTTATCTTATGCCTTACCCCCAAAACTATAAAGTTCACAGGAAAAAATAAGAGTAGGAATGGTAATATATTTATACCTGTAAAAAATATTAAAATTGTAAGTATTGTAGCAAGAATAAACTCTTGTAAAGTCTTATCCATATAACCTCCCTGTAAAAAACTGTTTCATATAATTATACCCTATTCTCAGAAATTATTATATATTTAAGGAGTAATGATGATTTATTCAAATTCTAATCTAAATATCGAATCTGATTTTCCCATTAGAACTATTGACCAAGGTAATAATGATTTAGACCTTATCATTCCCCTTGATAACAGAGTTCTTAACCTATCAATAAAAACCACAGATCCTAAGTTTCCTCAAACTTTTCAATTCACTCAGGTAAGTAGTATAATTATCCGTTATAATACAAATCCAATGAACAACACTTGCACTATTCACTTTCTAAGAGATCTAGATATGATTACTGCCCTTGTTAACTTTGAACTTTCATATAAGGATTTATATTTTCGAATTATAAAAGAGTTGGCTCATGTTGACTTTATTATAAGTTAATAAATAAATAAGACAAACCCAAGAAATTGAGTTTGTCTTCAAATTAAACAAATTAATCTGCTGAATATGGCAGAAGAATTACTTGTCTTGCTTTTTTAATTTCTTCTGTCACTTTTCTTTGATGTTTAGCACAGTTACCTGTAGCTCTTCTTGGTAGGATTTTTCCTCTATCACTTACATATCTTTGAAGAGTTTTAACGTCTTTATAATCAATTTCTTTTGTTTTATCTTGACAGAAAGCACATTGTTTTCTTCTTGGTCTGTATCCTCTTTTCATAGCTTTTCCTTTCTACTAAAATGGTAATTCGTCGTCATCACCTTTGTACGGAATAAAATCATTGTCGTCGTCTGAACCTATATCTTGGTTAAAGCCTTGCATATTGTTAGATTGTCCAGCTTGGTTGAAGTTTCCTCCACCAAAACCAGACTCTTGGGAATTATTTTGATTTTGGTTTTGATAACCCATATTCTTTGAAGAATCTGGCCATTCAATAAAGTTTACTCTTTCAGCTACAACATCAGTTGTATAAACTCTTTGTCCTTGTTGATTTGTATAAGAACCTGTTTGGATTCTTCCTTGGACAGCAGTTTGTAAGCCTTTTTGTAAGTAATTTCCACAAAGTTCTGCAGTCTTTCCCCAAGCAACTATACGAATAAAGTCAGCTGTAGGTTGACCCTTAGCTTCCATTTCTTGCTTTTTATCCCTAGATAGTCCTCTATCTACTGCTATAGTAAAGCTACACATAGCATTACCGTTCTCAGCTGTATATCTAAGCTCTGGATCTCTAGTAAGTCTTCCAATTAAAACAACATTATTCATATCCTGCCTCCTAGGTCTAGTCTTCGATTCTTGTAAACATATGTCTCAAAATTCCGTCAGTAATGGTTGATACTCTAGTAAGTTCTTCAATTTCTTTAGATTCTGCTTCAAATTGAATAACGTAGTAGTAACCTTCCTTATAATAATCAACTTCATAAGCAAGTTTTCTCATTCCCCACTCAGAAACTTCATCAACTTTTCCATTACTTTCGATAATATCAGTAAGTCTTTTGAATACACCTTCTCTAGTAGTTTCGTCTACATCTGGTTTAAAAACTATAACGCCTTCGTATTTTCTCATTTATTACACCTCCCTATGGTCTTTGGCCCCAATCTTTTACTTGGAGCAGAGATTACCTAAGAATAATACCATAAAACATCTATATTTTCAACTATTTCTTGGTATAATCTCCCATTCCTTCCCTATATTTATCCATTACTTCTGAGAATAATTGAGCACTTGTTGGAGGAGTATAAGTAATTGCATTTGCTCCTGCTTCAATTGTTTCTCTTATTGATTCATTTGTATTACCACCAGTTGCAATAATTGGGAACTCATCTCCAATTTTAGATTTTATTTTCTTAACAAGTTCTACTGTATTTCTTCCACCAGAAACATTTAATATTTTTGCCCCTGCATGGATTTTACCCATAAAGTCATCTTCAAAAGAAACGACTGTAGCTATTAGAGGAATATCAATGGCATTTGCTATCTCTTTTATAACATCATTTCTCATTGGAGCATTTACTACAACACCATAAGAACCCATTAGCTCTGCCTGAAGCCCTAAAACTACTGCCCTTGTTCCTGATGTTATTCCTCCTCCTACACCAGTAAAGACAGGAACAGAAGCAGAGCTAATTATGGCGTCCATTATAGATAATTGTGGGGTGAAAGGGTATACAGCTATTACAGAATCAGCATTATGATTTCTAATTAAAGCAACATCTGTTGTAAAAAGAAGGGATTTAATCCTTACTCCTAAAATCATTATTCCACTGGCTTCATATACAGCTTCTGGGACTGTAACTATTTTGTTTCTAAGAGTTGAATGAACCTCAGGTCTATATTTTTTGAATTCATCAGTCATATTTATCTCCTTCTAAATATTTATTAAATATATAAATTGATTTACACCAAGCCAACTTGTGATATTATTAATAAAGTGAGGTGCATTATGTTAAAAGAAATAACCATAGAGTATATTTATCATTCGGGTTTTTCAGTTAAATTTGAAGACCAGAACTTTATATTTGATTATTATAAGGGAAAACTACCTAGTCTTAATAGTCCAACTACTTTCTTTGTGAGCCATAGCCATGATGATCATTATAATTCCGAAATATTTAACTTAAAAGGGGATAATCCTTATAAATATATACTTTCATCAGATATAAAATCTTATGAAAAAAAGGAAAATATAATTGATTTGGGTTCTTCTGAAAATGTTAAGAACTTAAAACATATGTATTCAGATAACTCCTACCATATAAAAGCAGGCGATAACTTAATACTAGATAACTTTAGTGTCCGTGCCTTTTCATCTACTGACCAAGGAGTAAGCTTATTAGTAAACTATCATGGTATTAATATCTTCCATGCTGGTGATTTAAATCTTTGGGTTTGGGACGAAGATACTCCGGAAGAAAAAGAGCAAATGTATGAAAGATTTACATCAATTATTAAAGAAATAAGCATCTATGATATTGATATAGCTTTCTTCCCTCTTGATCCTAGACTAGGTCAAAGATATGCAGATGGATTTAATATGTTTATAGATGAGGTCGAACCTTCTATAATACTTCCTATGCACTTTAAAGATGATGTAAGCTATAATCTACAATATATGACTCAGTTCAAAGAATACAGTGATATTTATAGACCAATTTTTAAAAATAATCAATTTTTCTTGGTTAATTATGAAGGTTAACTTATTAAATAAAGTATATATTTCCAAAATTGGAAATATATACTTTTTATATGTTTTCTATTATTTCAAATTCTACTCCGCCATAGCACCTGTCAATTAAATCTATATCTTCTTCTCTAACATGGGCTACAACATTAGTTTTATTGGATAGTTCCATATCTTGTTTAGTAATATGAAATTCGCCCATAAATCTTCCGTTTTTATGGTTATCGATAGTAAGAGATCCTTTTGGTCTTGATACAAGATATCTGTCTACAATATGGTCTTTGATTTGTATTGGATTTTCTGCCCTTATTACTAATTCTGCCTCATCAATTCTATTTCTATGCAATCCTTTAATTAACTCAAAATATTCTTGATCAAGAACATTAACATAGAATACAAGAGTTTCATCGTTCATATATCTTTGGAATTGATATATAGTTTTATCATCAATAACATTATCCCCTATATAAACAGAGTTTACATCAACATATTCAAGCAAATCAATAGTTGCAAATAAAGGGTGTTTACCTCTATGTTTTTCTAAGGTTAATCTTGGAGCAAAATCATGGGTATGATCATCGGTACCAGGAGCAAAAGCAACTGTTTCTATTCCCACTTTTTCCCAGAATTTATTTCTATTCTTTAAGTATATCCTACTTAACCCTATTTCATCTCTTTCATAGTAGTAATACCATGCTTCTATATTATCTAAATTTCCACCAAATGCTTTAATTTCGTCTATATCTTCCTTTTTAGTATGAGAAGCAGAAACTGCTATTTTCATATATTTGGAAAGTTCAGCAATTTTTTCATTATCAATATCATAGGTAACTCTTAAGCCACTTATTCCACTATCTATAAGAGTTTTTGGATCTAATTTAAGATTTACTTCTCTCACAGATTCTTTAGATATTCCAACCATTAGCTTTAAGCCTGAATCTTTACAGAAAGTAGCAACTGCTCTTAAAGTATATAAAAAATCATCCATTATTTCTTCAGGTTCATAAATAGTAGTGAAAACGTTTCTGAAACCTGCATCTTTCATCTTTTTAATGTAAGTCTTTATAGACTCAAGATCATCGAATAAATTTATTGAAAATCCTATCATTACGTCACCTCTTTTTTCTTAGTTTTATTATACTAGACAGTATTAATAATTACAAAGTATAAGCATTTAGATTTGTTATATAAAATAATACAAATTAATATAACAGTTTTTTGAAAAAAATAAAAGTATAATAAAATAATTTCATATACAAAAAAACTCCTAAGCAATTCTTTAGCTAATAATAAGAAATAATTAATTTTATATTAATAGAAAAGAGAGTTTATAGGAGTCATTTTATAAATTAATATGGGACAAAAAAATTCCATAAAATATATTCTACTATAAAAATACTTGAAGATTTATAATATTAATGAATAAAAGCTATTCACTGTTACTCAATGTCTAATTGTTCAAGTATCTTTTTAGCATCTTCGGCTTCAATTTGAGGATAGATATATGTGGCATGGTCATAAACTGCTTGAGCTGTTTTCTTTTTATCTTTGGAATTATCTATCATTATAAATATATTTGGTTTAACATAGTTTCTTAAAGAATTAGATTCGCATATAATTAAATCTGTATCTTTCACTAATTCCAAAAATTCTTCAAAAGCCTGAGTTAAAAATTCTGGATAAGATCTTATCCAATAAACCCTATCTGCTCCAGCTTTCTTTAATCGCTGAGTATCTTTTAAATCTCCTACTTTTTCTTCAATACGTATATCAAAATTGCCCATAAGACTTGTACAAGTACCACAGCCTTCTCCACCTCTAGGGCATTTTATATGCCTATTTGCTACTGTCGTTACTTTCAAAGCAACTATTTTATAATCTTCTTTATATTTTTTAATGAATTCAGTCGAAAATGTTGTTTTTCCACTATTTCTACCAGTAGATCCAACTAAAATCATTCTTTTTTCTTCTATCATATAAATCTCCTTGTATTAGTATAATTAATTATGTGTTTCTCCTTTATTCTCAGTCTACTATAATATATAATAACATAAAAGGAAGTGATATTTTGAATATAGAAGAAGCTTTAGAAAAAATAGAAATCATCGAAAAAATAACAGAAATAGAAGAAATAGATCTTAAAGATGCTTTAGGCAGAGTTTTAGCAGAAGACCTTGAAAGTCCTTATGATTTACCATTTTTTAATAGGTCTCCTCTAGATGGATTTTGCTTTAGGGCAGAAGATTCTGGAAAAGGAGTTATTTTAGAAGTAATAGATGATATTCATGCAGGATTTGTTTCAGAAAAAGTAGTTGAAAATGGGCAAGCTGTAAGAATTATGACAGGAGCTAAAATTCCTGAAGGAGCAAATGCAGTTTGTAGGCTTGAAAGTGTAAAAATAGAAGGTAATAAAGTTACCTTAGATAAAAAGTATGAACCTTTCACTAATTTTATCCATAAAGGAGAAGAATTAAGAAAAGGGGAATTAATAATGGAACAAGATCAAGAACTAAATGCTATACATCTTGGGACATTAGCGAATTTAGGAATTTCTAACATCAAAGTTTATAGAAAAGCAAAAATTGCTTTGATTTCAACAGGCTCTGAGTTAGTTTCTTATGATGGAAAAATAGAAGATGGAAAAATCTTCAATTCTAATGGAATTATATTCTCACAAAGATTAAAAGAGCTTGGCTTTGAAGCAGAGATTAATCAACAATTAGAAGATGATCCGAAGTTACTGAAAGAGGAATTTTCAAAACTAGCAGATAATTTTGACTTAGTTATTTCAACAGGCGGGGTGTCTGTAGGAGACGCTGATTATATGGAAGAAGTCCTTAGCGACATTGGGGGAGAAAAAATATTCTCTGAAGTTAGTATGAAACCTGGTGGGCATGTGAAATGTTACCACAAAGGAAAAACTGCTTTTTTAGCCTTATCAGGGAATCCTTTTGCTGCCCTTGCTACTTTTGAGATATTTGCTCGTGCTATATTAACTAAACAAACTGGAAAAAATCTTGCATTGAAACATAGAAAAGCAATATGCCAAAATGAGTTTCCTAAGAAATCAAGAGGTAGAAGAATAATTAGAGGAAACTACGATAACGGTAAGGTATCTTTCCCAGATAGCCATGCTTCTAGTCAAATATCTAGTGCCGCTACTTGTAATGCCCTAGTTGATATACCTGCTGGCTCTGATTGTCTAAAAGAAGGAGATACAGTAGATTTATTTTTACTTTAGTTAGATATTTATAAATACATTCTTTTCTATTTATTAAGTAGAAAAATTATATCTATTAAAGTTAAAGAATATTAATAAATGTAGTAAAATATTTTTTACATATATTCATAAGGGAATTATATATATTGTTAAGTAAAAATAAGATAGGACAATTATCCACAAGAATTTCTAATTTTGTAGAAATGTTATAAATAGCAAAAATCGGAATGCTTAGTTTTTAAACATTCCGATTTTTCATATTTTTTATATTAAATTTACTTCATACGAAGAATTCTAATTGAATTAAGAATAGCAAGTAAGGCTACTCCTGTGTCTGCGAAAACTGCCAACCACATATTAGCTATACCTAAAGCCCCTAGTATAAGAACAAGAATCTTAAAAGCTAAGGCGAAGATTATATTTTGTCTTACAATCTTCATTGTATTTTTTGAAATTTTAGTTAACTTTGGAAGAGTTGTTAAATCATCTTCCATTATAACAACATCAGCTGCCTCAATAGCTGCATCTGATCCTACTTGTCCCATTGCAATACCAACATCAGATATCATTAGAACAGGCGCATCATTAATACCGTCGCCAACGAAAGCTAGCTTTCTTTCAATTGTTTTCATTTCATCTTCTATACATTTGACCTTATCTTGAGGGAGGAGTTCAGCCTTATAATCATCTATTCCAATTCTACTTGAAACTTCTCTAGCTACTTCCTCCTTATCTCCAGTAAGCATTAAACTTCTAATACCTTCTTTATGAAGATTTCTTATTACACTCTCAGACTCTGCTTTTATTTCATCATTAACTATCAAACTTCCAAGAAATTTATTATCAACCGCAACATAGACGATTGTACCGATAGAGTCATTTATTTCATAAGAAATATTAAATTTCTCCATAAGTTTTCCATTCCCAACATAAATTTTACTTCCATCAAGACTTGCTACAATGCCATGTCCTGCTAAGTCTTCTAAAGAATCCGGATGAGGTATGTCTTCGTCGAATTTTTCCCTTATAGAAACTGCTATTGGATGATTAGACATAGACTCTGCTATGGCTGCAGCCTTTAGAACTTCATATTCTCCTACATTATTTGCTGGATTGATTTCATCTACTACAAACTTACCTTTTGTTAAAGTTCCAGTTTTATCGAAAGCAATCTTTTCTAACTTAGATATATCTTCTATATGATTAGCTCCTTTTACGATAACTCCATCTTTACTTAGCCTACCTATTCCTGCAAAAAACCCTAAAGGAATAGAAACAACTAAAGCACAAGGACAAGAAGCTACCAAGAAAACTAGGGCTCTATAAATCCACTTAGAAAAAGGATCACCTAAAACAATCGGGAATACTAAAGCTAAAATTAAAGCAGATATTACTACTACTGGAGTATAAATTCTTGAAAACCTAGTAATAAATTTTTCTGTAGGTGCCTTTTTAGCTCCAGACTCTTCAACTAATTTGAGAATTTTTGAAACTGCTGAATCTTCATATAAACTCTGAACTTCTACTGTAATAGTTGAGTTTAAGTTCACTGCCCCAGATAAAACCTTAGATCCAACTCCAATTTCCCTTGGAACAGATTCACCTGTTAAAGCTGATGTATCAATAGAAGTTTCACCTTTAATAATTTCTCCATCTACTGGAATTCTTTCTCCAGGTTTAACTATTATTCTATCTGATATCTTTAATTCACTTGGATCAACTGTTGTAATTTTTCCATCTTTTTCCAAATGAGCTAGATCTACTTTTATATCCATTAAATCACTTATAGATTTTCTAGATTTTTTAACTGCCATATCTTGAAAATATTCACCAATAGAGTAGAAAACCATAACTGCAACACCCTCAGAAAATTGACCTATACTTATAGCTCCAAGGCTGGCTATTGTCATTAAAAAGTTCTCATCAAAAACTTGTCCTCTAACTATATTTTTAAGAGCAGTTTCTATTACATCAGCTCCGGAAACTACATACGCTAGGACCAACATTCCTAATTTTACATTTGAATTTTTAACTAGAAAAGAAGTTAAAAACACTATTATAGGAACAATAAGTTTAACAAATAAAAATTTCCCCTCGAAAGAATTTTCCTGAATTTCTTTCTTTATTTGTTTATTTTTCTTTTTCTCATATTCTAAATATGCTCCTGATTCAATAGAACCTATAATTTCATTGATTTCTTCTAGTAAGGAATTATCTATCTCCTTTGCATAATCTAAATGTAGTTTTGAGGTAGAAAAGTCTATTACAGCCTCATT
>CAYSPO010000002.1:0-37250 GCA_964432945.1 uncultured Peptoniphilaceae bacterium | reverse complement strand
TACATCTGGAAGAGTATTAATTTTATCTTCGATTTTTGCTGCACAACTTGCACAACCGAGATTTTTAATTTCATATATTTCCTTCACTCTACTTGTAGATTTTCTAGTTTCTTTCTCATATTCTAAATATGCTCCTGATTCAATAGATCCTATAATTCCATTAATTTCTTCTAATAAAGAGTTATCTATTTCTTTTGAATAATCTAAATGTAGTTTTGAAGTAGAAAAGTCTATTACAGCCTCATTTACATCTGGAAGAGTATTAATTTTATCTTCGATTTTTGCTGCACAACTTGCACAAGCAAGGTTTTTAATCTCATATATTGCCTTCATTATTTCACCCACCTAATTAAGTTAATTATTAAACAACTCATATGAATATCTGCTCATATATTCATTAATAGCTTAACTTATCTAAAATACCTTGTCAAGGTAATATTTGTTATAGTAAGCGATTAAGAAAGAGATTTCTTATATAAAAATAAAACAAGGATTGAATCAAAAGATTCAATCCTTGTTAGGTATGCAAAATATGTTCTAAAGCTGTTTCAATAATATCATGAACATGATCATCATCTAGACTATACATTACAAATCTTCCTTTTTTTTCTCCTTTAACTAACTTTGCATCTCTTAATGTCCTTAATTGATGGGAGATTGAAGATTGACTCATATCTAAAATAGTAGAAAGGTCACAAACACAAAGCTCATTATTTTTCAAAGCATATAATATTTTGAGCCTGGTTACATCTCCAAAAACTTTAAATACTTCACTTAAAGTCTCTATTCTTGAAATTTCTGGTATATTAGCTTGTCCCTTTTCAAAGTTCTCAGGTGTGCATAAATTTCTATCTAAATTTTTCATTTTCCACCTCTTTCGAGAATATTTATCTTACATAATACTATCAATGTTTTCTATATCTTGTCAATCAAAGCCTTATTTTACCGTTTATATAAATCAATAATTAAGCCGATATCCCTTATATGTCAGGGTAAAGTATATAAGTAAAGTTTATATAATATTTTTATGGGTATATTTCATTTACATTAATAAAGCAAAATAATTTGAGATAGATATAAGGAGAAAATATGAAAAAAATATTATTTATAGTTGGATCTTTCAGGGAAAACTCATTTAATAAACAATTATCAAAGAAAGCACTTGACCTACTTAAAGATAGAGCTGATGTAACTTATTATGATTATGCTAATCTTCCTTTAATTAACGAAGATACCGAATTCCCAACTCATCCAGAGGTAAAAAAACTTTGGGATGCTGTGAATGGAAGTGATGGAGTTTGGATATTCTCTCCAGAATATAACGCAAGCTATCCAGGACACTTAAAAAATTTACTTGACTGGTTATCCAGACCTTATGAACCTAATGATTATAGTTTTGGAACAGCAGCTAAAGATACTAAGTTTGCTATTAGCTCAGCTGGTGGTGGCAGAGCTGGACAAGCTTGTATAGATAACTTATCAGAACTAATAAATACTATAGGAGGTAAGCTTCTTCCTGATTCTAATTTAGGAGTTCAACTAAACCAATCAGCTTTTATGACTGATACCATTTCATCAGATTCAGATTATGAAAAAGACTTAGAAAAACAAGTAAATTCATTTCTTGATTTCATCGGATAAAAAACAGCTCGGTTAAATATTTAATCGAGCTGTTTTTTTATTTGTTTATTAATATTAATGCTAAAGCTTCTATTGAAGGTTTTATTAAATCATCATTAAAACAATAATCTTCTTGGTGAAGATTTGCTGAATTTTCTCCTATACCCATTCCAAAAAAGACTCCCGGAACTTCTTTCAAATACCAACCAAAATCTTCTGAGGCTCTGTAAGCATCTTCCCAGTAAATTGGATTTAATCCATTTTTTGTGAAAACTTTATCTAGAAAATCTACTTCTTCTTTTGAGTTGCTTGTATCTGGAAATTCATCACTAAAAGCTATTTTTACTTTTAGCTTATATTTTTCACTTAAATATTTCGCCTTATTTTCGATTAATCTTTGTAAATTAGATAAATCTAAAAGTTTATTTCCCCTCAAAGTAAGTTCCAATTTACCATTTGCAGGAGAAACTCCATAAGCTCCATCATGCCCTATATTTATATGAACAACAGTAGCAAAAACTCTTTCTTCAAAATCTAAATCTTTATATCCATCTAAAGTAGATAAACTCTCTATACTCTTAACTATTTCACTAATTGCATAAGCTGGATTAATTCCCTCTTCTGGCTCGCTAGCATGGGATTGTTTGCCTTCGAAATTTATACTCATACCACTTGAAGCACACATAAATGTGCCTGACTTCAAAATAGGTCTTCCTAGTTCATAACCTGGGAAATTATGTAGACCATAAATATAATCTATATTATATTCACTTATAAGATGAAGGCATTTCAAAGCACCGCTGCCGTCTTCTTCGCTAGGTTGAAAAATAAACAATACATTTTTATCAAGCTCTAGCTTATCTACTACCATAGCTAAACCACAAGCTATTGCAGTATGACCATCATGTCCACAACCATGAAACGCCTTTGCATTTTTATCTAAGATAGCATCGTGATCACTTCTTATAGCTATTGATTTATCTTTATTATTGTCATAAAAGGCATATAAGATTTCATCGGTTAAATAAACTTTAAGTTTAGTATTTTCTTTTAGAAAGTTATAAATTATTTGTCTTGTATGCTTTTCTTTACCGGATATTTCCGGATTGTTATGCAATTCGTTCCTTAATTCAATAGTTTTATTAAATTTATCTAAAGTAAAAAACTCCCCTAAGTTAATATCTTTCATATTACTCACCCTTTTATTTATATGAATATTTTATAACTATATTTATGCCGAAAATAATATAGTCCCTTCTTAAAGAATATATTTTAAGATTACTAAAATATATTCTTATTTTGCCCAGTCCTTTGAATAGCTTATAGCCTTATTCCAGCCCTTCAATAATTTGTTTCTTTTTCCTTCATGCATATCAGATTTGAAAGCCATATCGACTTCTTTTATTTTAACGAGCTCATCTAAATCTTTCCAAAACCCTACCCCTAAACCTGCTAGAAACGCAACTCCTAAAGCAGTAGATTCTGAAACTTTTGGTCTAATAATTTCAATCTCACTTATGTCAGCTTGGAACTGCATCAAAAAGTCATTGTTGGAAGCTCCTCCATCAACTTTTAAAGCTGGGATTTTTTTACCTACATCTTGCTCCATTGCTCTTAAAACATCATTAGATTGATAAGCTATAGATTCAAGAGCTGCTCTTATTATGTGATACTTGTTAGTTGCCCTTGTTAAGCCTAATATGGTTCCTCTTGCATATTGATCCCAGTGAGGAGCCCCTAAACCTGTAAAAGCAGGGACTATATAACAACCAGAAGTATCATTAACTTTATTAGCCATATATTCCGAGTCATCTGATGAGTCTAAAATTCTAAGCTCATCTCTAAGCCACTGGATAATTGATCCTGCTACAAATATAGAGCCTTCCAAAGCATAGTCTACTTTCCCATCTATTCCCCATGCTATTGTTGTTACTAGACCATTTTTTGATTTTATTGCATCTTCTTTAGTATTCATAATTAAAAATGATCCTGTACCATAGGTATTCTTTACTTCTGAGTGATTAAAGCATTCTTGACCAAAAAGTGCTGCTTGCTGGTCGCCTGCTATACCAGAGATTGCGATTGGATTTCCAAAAAATCTTTTGTCTGTATAACCGTAAAGCTCTGAAGAATTAACAACTTTAGGCAACATAGATTTTGGAATATCAAAAAACTCTAGGATATCCTCATCCCACTTCAAGTCAAAAATATTAAAAAGCATAGTTCTAGAGGCATTGGAATAGTCAGTTATATGAAGCCTTCCCCCACTGAGTTTCCAAATTATATAAGTATCCACAGTTCCAAATAAAAGATCTCCTCTTTCTGCTTTTTCCCTAGCTTTTGGAACATTTTCTAGTATCCATTTTAATTTAGTTGCAGAGAAATAAGGATCAATTCTTAGCCCAGTTTTATTTCTAAAAAAATCATCTAGTCCTTCTTTTTTTAGATAATCACAATATTCCGAAGTTCTTCTACACTGCCAAACAATTGCATTATGAACAGGATTACCAGTATTTTTATCCCATACTATTGTAGTTTCCCTTTGGTTTGTTACACCTATACCAGCAATCTCTTCTGCGCAAAGGCTAGCTCTATTTAAAGCTTCCACACATACTCCAAGCTGGTTAGACCAAATTTCATCAGCATCTTGCTCTACATATGCTTCTTTTGGAAAATACTGAGGAATTTCTTTTTGAGCTAAAGATTTAACATTTCCTTTTTTATCAAAGATTATACATCTATTAGAAGTTGTACCTGAATCTATTGCCATTATATATTTTTCCATATTCACTCACCTTGCTTATATATTAGATAGATTATAACATAAAAAGAATAGCAGAAAAATTAAAGAATCCCTATTTTCCAAAGAAAAAACCCAGCAGAATATGCTGGGTTTTGAATTCTATTTAATTAAATTTATCTGTAATTGGAGGTACAACTTGTTTCTTTCTTGATACTACTCCATCAAGGCTAATTTGGTTATCTTCTAAAGTTTTTCCAAAAGCATCAGCGATTTTTTCAGCTTCATTTCCTCTAACAAAACCTATTGAATTAGATTCAAGAATATTAGTTACAACAAGTAGATATGCACTATATCCTTCTTTTTCAATTAACTCATCCATCTTACTAATTATTTCAGATTTTCTTTTTGAAATATCTTCTATTTCAACTACATTCACTTGACCAATTCTGATTACTATATCTTCAAATTCGAAAGACTTAGCATCTCCTTCAAGAATTTCTTCTTCTGTTTTCTTATCTGGATTAGCTCCTGCCTTAAGTAAACTCAAGCCATACTCTTCTAAATCAATACCGGCAATTTTTGCAAGTTCTTCCCCAATTTTTTTATCTTGGTCTGTACAAGTTGGAGATTTAAAAAGTAAAGTATCTGAAATAATGGCAGAAACCATTACTCCTGCTATTTCTTTAGGTATTTCAATTCCGTTTTCTTTGTATAGTTTTGTTAAAATTGAGCAGGTTGATCCAATAGGCTCTGCCCTATAGAAAACAGGACCAGCTGTTTCAAAATTAGCAATTTTATGGTGGTCAACAACAGAATGAATTTCCATTTCTTTTATATCAGCAACTGATTGCTGGAATTCATTGTGATCTACAAGAGCAACTTTATTTGCTTCTCCTTTAGCTTGTTCTATAACTCTTGGAGTCTCTAGTCCAAATTTATCTAAAGCAAACTTAGCTTCATCACTAGCTTGACCTAAGGCACAAGACTCAACATCTTCACCTAGTTGTTTTAATAAATATCCATATGATATAGATGCGGCAATTGAGTCTGTATCTGGATTTTTGTGTCCAAAAACTATTATATCTTTCATGTTTCCTCCTAAAATTTATTCACTTACTTAATTATATTACTTGCTCAAAGCTAATTCAAATTTACTCTAAGTTTAAGCCTACAAGTTTTATATGATATAATATTTATTATAATACATTATAAAGGAGATCTTATGAAAACACTAATATTAGTTGATCATCCAAACTATTGTCAATCAGTTATAAATAAAAGGTGGATAGAAGAATTAGAAAAATATCCAGAAGAATTTACAATTAGAATTCTACAAGACCATATGGAGAATTCTAAGTTTAATATAGAAGAAGAACAAAAAATAGTAGAAGCTCATGAGAACTTGGTACTGCAGTTCCCAATTTACTGGTTTTCTTGCCCATCTAATATGAAAAGATGGCTAGATGAAGTAGTTTGTTTTGGCTGGGCTTTTGGAGATAAAGAAGAATTTCTTAATAAAAAAGTAGCTATTGCAGCAAGCTTTGGAGTTTTAAAAGAAAATCTATCACAAAATGGACGCTATAAATATAGCTCAGACGAAATATTTATTCCTTTTGAAGCATCTTGTAAGTATTCAAAAGCAAATTTTGTAGGTTACCATAGTTTCTATGGAGCAGAGCATAATCCTAAAAAAGAAGATATCGATACTAATGCAAAAGAATATATATCGTTTTTAAGAGATAAACTATATAAATAAAATAAATAAAGACCTAATAGGAATATATCCTACTAGGTCTTTTTTATTAAGAGTTTTTACATCCGCCTTCACCGTGTTCATGATTTTGGCATCCACCTTCACCATGTTCGTGATTTTGGCAGCATTCATGATTATCTTTATCTTTATCTGCACAACAAGAATGATTTTCATCTTTTTCTTTGTTTGAACAGCAATGCTTTTCTTCTTTAGCTTTATTAATTTCTTCTAATTCTTCTACTAAATAAGTTAAAGAGTCTAATTCTAAATCTTCAATTTTACCTAAATCTGCTGCTTTTGCAAAATCAGGGTTTATAGGTAGCTTAGCTAATATTTTTAAGTTTTCTCTTTCTGCTATTTCATCTAGCTTGCTTTCCCCAAATATTTCATGCTTGCTATGGCAGTCTGGGCACTCAAAATAAGACATATTTTCAACAATACCTAATATTGGTACATTCATTTTATTAGCCATATTAACTGCTTTTGCAACTATCATGGATACTAAATCTTGAGGAGATGTAACAATAATAATTCCGTCTAATGGATAAGATTGAAATACTGTTAAAGCAACATCACTTGTTCCTGGCGGCATATCAACAAACATATAGTCTACATCAGTCCAAATTGTTTCTTGCCAAAATTGATTTAATACAGTTCCTAAAACTGGGCCTCTCCATAGAACTGGATCAGTTTCATTTTCAAGAATAAGGTTAGCAGACATTATTTGAGTTCTATCTTTAGAATAAACTGGTAAAAAAGCATCTTCTGTTGCAGAAGCCTTTTCCTTTATTCCAAACATCTTAGGAATAGAAGGGCCTGTTAAATCTGCATCAAGAATAGCTGTAGAGTAACCTTTTTTATTCATTGCTACTGTTGAAAGTCCTGTAACTAAAGATTTTCCAACTCCACCTTTTCCACTAATTACACCAATAACATTTCTAATCTTTGATTTTTCATGTGGTTTCTTTTTCATTGCATCTAAAAGTGTTTTATTAACTTCTGACATTATTTTACCTCCAAATAATTAATTATTGCCTCAGTTGTGGCAAACATTTCATTTAATAATAAATATTCATCTTTCGTGTGAACTGATTCCATACCTGTGGAAAGAATTATAGGGTTAAATCCTTGTCCTGAAAAAATATTACCATCACAGCCCCCACCTATTAATACAAGATCGGATTTAATTTTCATATCTTCATAAACTTGGGCAAACTCTTTTGCAAAAGCACAGTTATCTTTTGACTCTAAAACTGGATAATTTGCGTGGTAAAGAAAAGTAGCTTTCCCATCGGCTTCTCCAATAATAGTATCTTTGTATTTACTTAAGATTTCTAAAGCCTTTTCCTCCGAATGAGATCTAACTTCACCTTTCAGTCTAACTTTCTCAGGAACAACATTATGTGGGAAATCAGCACTAATAAAAGAGACATTTGAAGTTGAATACTCGTCTATTCTACCGATTTCCAGCTTACTTAAAGCCTTACATGCAATATGTATAGCGTTTATACCCTTTTCAGGTTCCATTCCTGCATGTGCTGTTTTCCCTGATATTTCAGCTTCAAAATGATAAGCTGTTGGCGCACCGTATCCTATTTTCCCTGCAGGTCCACCAGAATCTAAAACAAGCATATTTTTTGCAGGCTCGAAGACTTTATATAGGTTATCCCAATCAATGTTTTTTGATCCATGCATTCCTGCTTCTTCACAATTAGTTATAATAGCATAAATATCAGGATGCTCTTTTCTAGACTTAGCGTAATATTCAAATAAGTATAAAATCATCGCTAATCCAGACTTATCGTCTCCACCAAGAGTTGTAGTTCCATCAGACTTCCAAATATCATCTTCTTTAATGATTTTTAGATTTTCATTAGGCTCTATAACGTCCATATGGCTTGAAAGAGTTATACTTCCTTTTTCTCCTCTGCCTTTTAATCTTGCTACAATAACAGGAGCATTTCCACCATACTTGTCTTGGTTTTCATCAAGATAAATCTCAACACCTATTTTTTCCAAAAAATTAATAACATATTCACTTACTTTTTTCTCTCTATTAGAAGGCGAGTATATTAATAATAGGTCTTCTAAAATTTCTAGTATTCTATTCTTATCCATTAATCCTCCTTTATATTTTATTATACAACTTTTTAACAAGAATGTTTAGGAAATACGTCTGAATTATAAAGAAAAACTCAGTTTCTAATGATTTTATCGGAAACTGAGTTAATTTTTAGTTAATATTTGTTTTTTATCTTATTTCTCTATCTGAATTTCTAAACTATCCCCAAGTTCAAAAAGTTCTACTTCTCCACTTTTTCTTTCATGAGAATATATCTGAAATTTTAAATTTTTAGCTTCTAGAAGCCTATCAAAAGTTAAACTTCCTAAATCATCTGAAAATAGATGACATTCATAGGTATTTTCTTTTTCATTAAGATTTACAGTTCCACCAGAAAAAGATAAATCTCTTCCATTTTCATCTATAATATTAGCTTCAAAAAACATTTCCTTTGTATCTTTTGTAACTGGAACTGAAAATTTTACTTGCAATTGATAAGGGTTAAAGACAAATTTTTCCAGCATAATATTACCTACTTCACTTTCTATCGCTTTATTTAATACTAGAGTTTGAGCTTGGCCATTTAAATCCTCTTTACTTCCTTTGAAAGCAAACTCCACAGAGTCTAAACTAAGAATTTTTTCGCTATTACCAATTCCTTGCACTTGAATTTTAATTTCATTATCTTCCTTAATTTGTATAGGTTCTCTAAAATCATAGGTTGATAAAGATTGAAATAAACCATTTTCTAAAAGTTTTCCACCTCCATGCATGCCATCTATCTTAACTTTTTGACCATTTATATATAAATTTATGGATTCTACTGATAAATATGAATCACTTTCTAGATATTCTGGGCTTTCGATAAGATAATTTAATGTAATAGATTCCTCATCTAAAAGAATATCAGCTATTTTGATTTGATAATCTCCTATGGCAGCATTTTGATTTACTTCATAGGATTTCCCAGGATAATCCATCCCTATTTCTTGACTCATAGAATAAGTAAAAGAATCTAAAAGCATATTAACTTTAGCACTAACAGGATTATTGGTTATACCTACAAGTAAAACTAAGGCAGCAGCTATACTTACCCCTAGTTTCTTAGATTTACTTATTGGAGTTTTCAATGATTGTGAAAATCTTTTTTTTGCTCTTTCTTTTTCAAAATCTGTCATAGAATTCTCTTCATAATCCTCTAAATTTATCTCAACATTATTCAACATTTCATAAATATTTTTTTCAGTCATCTAACTTCCCCCTTTTTTTCTCTGAAATTTTCCCTAGCTCTAGAAACCCTTTTATAGATACTATCTGTAGATAAACTGTAAATCTCTGAAATTTCTTTAACTGTTAGACCTTGGTAAAAAAGATAAATAAAAATCTCACGATCAAGGTTTGACAATGAAGATAAAAAATCATCTAAATCTTCTTTAATTATTAACTCATCTGCTGGTCTAGCTTTTAAATCTATAATTTTATTATCTTCAAGTTCTAGACTTTCCATTTCCTTTTTATGACTTCTTACTGTGTTCAAAGCTTGGTATCTAGAAATTGCTCCTAACCAATTTTTAAAAGATCCTTTTTCTGAATCAAATTGATTTATATTTTCCCAAACTCCTAAAAGTACATCATTAAAGCATTCTTCATGGTAGGATGTATAGCCGTAAGAGTGTCTTTTTATAATAGCCTTAAGTAAATTTCCATATTTATCTATAAGTTCATAGATAGCTTTTTCATTCTTATTTTTAATATTCTTAATAATCCATTCATCATCTTTCATAAGAACTACCTCCTTCATATACTTATACACCCCAAAGGGAAGTTTTCTGACATATATATTTTTAATTCAAATAAAAAAATTCCTCTAATTGAGGAATAAGGTAAAAACTAGCTTATATATAACTTTAAGATTTCACAAATATGAATACTTTATTCTCTAAAGTTTATATCATATTCGTGAAATCAAAAAGCTTTTTTAAAAATATTATCTTAAATTAAAACATATTACACTAACAAAATTTAAACCTATTAGGATTATCTTTATTTTCTGAATCCCAAAAAGCATCTATTGTTATTTCATTTTCTTCTATTACTTTTTCAATTATGGACTTATCTTCTTTATTTTCATATAGAATCGCCACACCGCAGCAATGGCTAGCTTCTCTAGGAGTTGGAGCTAAAGTTGCTTTAACGCCTGCCTTTTTCACCAAATCATAGAGTTTCATAACAGTTTTTGTATCAGCTAAAAAAACATAGTGCTTCATATTCTAATTTAGCATCTCCACAAAAGCTTCTATTCTTGTTTTTAATTGTCCTGAATCTTCTTCTGTATAATCAGTTTCTATACCCATGCAAGGAATATCTCTTTCGTGGCAAGCTTTTTCTACTAAAACTCCTTCTATATCATAGATACTACAGAATTTTAAGTTAAGGTCTATTATTCCATCTGCATTAAAGTCTTCATAATATCTTATAATATCATCAATTCTTCCTTGATTAGGAGTAAAACAAGCACAGTTTATGTTACCAAGATATCTTTCTGTAAGATTATCAATCATACCTTCCATATCAGTTGCATCTTCATTAACAAGAGCCTCAGAATATCTAAGTCCAGTACACATTTCTTCAGCTATAACAGCTGCTCCTGAAGTTTCAATTATATGATGCATTTTCCAGTTAGGAATAGATAAAGGAGTTCCCGTTAAAAGAATTCTCTTTGTGCCTTCAGGATAGACAGATACGCCGTTTTTAACTCTTTCATCTAATTCATCGCAAAGCTCATGAACCTTACCTGTAAACCTAACTGGATCGTCATAGAAAGCAATTTGATGGATTAGCAGAACATCTTTACCACTAATTGGAACTTTATCTAATTTTCTGAAATCATTAAGTCTTTTTAATGCACGTCTTTTATTATTCATTACAACTATTGCATCATGTAAAGATTCCTCAGTAACTTTATTTCCAGTAAGTTCTTCTAATTTTGCTATGTAGCCTTTTATTTCATTTGACCACTTTTTATAATCTTCCTCTGTCTTTTGTTGAGGTATGTCCATAATATACATAGGAGCATCATCAGCTAAGATTTCCCAAGCTTTTTTCTTTCCATCGCAAGTAGTCTCACCTACAAATAAATCGCAAATCCTAAAGAAGGGACATGTTCTTTCAAATCTTGCTCCAAGAGATGCTTTAATTAAAGGACAAACTGATTTAGGAATTTGTTTTTCTCCACCTGGTACCCAAAATTGAGAACCACTGCAAAGTCCTGTTGAAATTGCATCTGCTGCTAAAACTACTTCATCTGGAACATGGATACAAAAAGTTCCTACGATTTTTTTGCCTTCTTTTTGAGCTTCAACTAATTCTGCAGGCCTTAGTCCATGAATATCGGAAACTATCATATTAAAATAGTCCATTTTTTCTGGTCTATTTTCTTGACTTAAGTAAATATCTCCAAAAGCTTGTGGAAGAGCTTCACAAAGCAAGTCATGTTTATCGACGTCCATTCCCATTTCTGACCACATTTCATGATTTTTATCCATTTTAATCCTCCTAATAATTAAGTCTTTGCTTTGGATTATAGATACAATTATCTAAACCAAAGCTTGGTTCTATTTCATTAATTACCAACTTATAATGTTTATGAGAAATAAATTTCTCTATTTCAAAGCCTATTGCCCAGGGGCATAGGACTTTTACTTCTTTTCTAGTTTCTTCTATTCTTTTAAAGGGATATTCTATTATTCTTTCGAAAAATGCTAGCCTTTTCTCTAAATCTAAAATAAATTTTGTATAGAAATCTAAGTTCATTAAATCAACACCAGTAAGTTCTGTAGATTCTAAATATCCTTGTATTACTAAAATTTCATCTAATAGCTTTTGAGACCGTTTTTCTATAGACGAGTCATATTTATCGCCAAGACTTTGACAAAAATCTTCAAAAGTCATTGCTGTTTTATTTTTTATGTATATATCTTTATCTGTAAATAGCTTAAATTCTTCATATATTTTCGGGCAGAAATCATCAAAGGAATAGGCTATACAAGAATGAAGTATTGGACATTTATCAGTTTTTAGATAAATTAAGCTAGCCTTAATAAGATCACAACCCGTGTGGTCTCCATATTCGAATATTCCCTTATCCAAAGCTTGAAGAGGAATAGGTATTAATCCACATGCCCTAATAAAGCTTTCATCATAAGAATTTGAAAAAACACCTAGCAACTTTTCTCCTCTTGCATTTCTCATTAATACATCGACATAAGCATCTCTTCTTAAGTCTACAATTTTATTTAACTGTATTTTCTCAGAGTCAAAATAATTATCCATATCTTTTCCCTACACTTCCTTATCCTAATTATATACCTATTATGAAAGTGTTTACAATAAAATATATTAATATATGCATGCGACTATAAGATAATTTAAACTATAATTTAAAAACTATAGTTAATTACAATTTATATAGTGTAATACACAATTAATATTTTAAAAAATGTTCAATAAAATTTAAAAGATACTTTTAGAAAAATAAAAATAAGGCTACGGAGGAGTAGCCTTATTTATAAGGAGAGTAACATTTAAATCCTCAGGATAATTTAAATGTTGTTTGTCTTATAACAAGTATAAGAATATATCTCAAGGGCTCATGCCCATGAAACCAATTTTATTTAATAAAGTGAGTAGGTTCTTCTATATCTGTAGCAAGAGAATTAATTGCTCTTTCTACCATTTCAGCTCTTAAGGCTTCTTCGTCCTCAGGAGTTTGTGTTGGATCTCCTACTGGATATGGAATTGCAATAGTTGGTACAATTCTATTAGCTCCTACAGATTCTGAAATCATGGTAATTGTTGCCATGTGAACTATAGGAATTCCATATCTTTCAATTTCTTTTACAATCGTTGCTCCGCAACGTGTACAAGTACCTCAGGTTGACGTTAATATAACACCGTCAACGCCAGCTTCTTTAAGCTCTTTACCAATTTGTTCACCAAATCCTACAGAGTTTTCAACAGCTGTACCAGTACCAGTAGTTGTATAGAAGTATTGGAAAACTTCTCCAATTTTACCTTCTTTTTCTAGCTTTTTAAGTTGGTCAAGTGGCGCAACTCTGTCAGCTTTTTCGTTACAATAAACAGGATCAAAACCACCATGAACTGTATAGTATTCTCCTGTTAATTCATTAATACTAGAAACATCATATTTATTCCATTGCTGAGCTGATGCTGATTGTAATCTATCTGGGTTTCCATTAGGAACAATACCACCAGTAGTTACTAAAGCAATTGTTGCTTTTGTTAAATCTGAAATTGCTGGAGCTATGTCAACCTTGTCAAATTCTGGCATTGGAAGCTCTGTAACAAATTCTTCATCATTAAGTCTTTTAAGAAGCATATCAACAGCTCTTTTTGATCCTCTATCTTTATGGAAAACAGTAAGTCTTTTTCCTTGAGGAAAGTATCCATCAGCTTCTGGTTTTAATTCTTCACCATTTATAATTTTATCAGCTATTGCTGCCATTGCTGGTAGTGCTGCTCTCATTCCAGTTGCCGCGTCATTTGTTGGCACAACATATGCATTAGCTTTTGTTACATCTAGACCAGGGTTTTCTTCATACATACCTGATACTACTAGAACACCTTTTTCATTAAAGAATTGGGCTACACCAGCACAAGCCATACCATATCTACCAGCATTAAATGCAGGTCCTGCAATAACTACATCTGGTTTATGTTCTTCATATATATTTTCTAAAAAAGCTAAAGCTTCTTCAGTATTTTCGTTAAAATAGTTATCTCCACAGATTAAAGTTCCCTTTACTTCTGCATCAGATTTTAAATTTGCTTTGAATCCCATTGCTGGTCCAACTGTACCTTCTTTATATTCAGGAGGTATGTGGGCCATATCTTCTCCACCTATTTGGCCGAAGAATTGATTTAGATAGTATAATATTACTTTCTTTGACATTTCCTGCTCCCTTCTAATAAAGTTCTACTGTACAGTTATGGAATCCGATTTCTGAAGTTGAACCAATTATTGCATTAAGCTCACATTTCATTACTCCAGTTTCAGGATCATATGCTCCTGCCCAGCCACCAGCTATATTTTCAACTGCCATTGGATCGCCAAGGACTTTTTCTGCTACATCTAAAGTTACAAGATGTGATACATTTCCTGTAGAAATTACTGCAATTGCTTCATCAGCTGTATCTGTTAGAGGCTGGCTCATTCCATCCCAACCAGAACATTCATCTGTAATTAGTACAGTTTTAATTCCATGTTTTTCACATCCAGCAGAAATCATTACAAGGTCAGAGTCCGGGTTACCATATCCTTCTTCGGAAACGATTGCACCATCTGAACCGAGTTGTTTAACTAAGTTGATAACATACTGAGTAGTTCTTTTCTTTCCATCAAGAGTAGTCATTTCAGGTGACATAATTGTTCCAAGGAAATTAATTGTTTTACCGTGTTCAGCATATAAATCTTTAATTACTGCATTGTTTTGATGTTGATAAGTTGTAATCTTATCGCAAGCAGCAACACAGTTTCCTGAAATTACAGCATTATCTAATTCTTCATTTGGATGTAGGTATGTTGGAAGTGATGTCTTAGCATCGTGTCCATAAATATATCCATCATGAAGTAACCCTTGAGCAATTAACATTTCAACATAAGTTATTTTTGGAAGATCAGGATATTTTTCAGTCTCTTCCATGATTGTTCCTTTTTCATATACTTCTGTAGAAGCGATTTCTGCCTCTCTAGCAGCTTCACCAATTAATTCTGCTGCAGTTAAACCAGCTATCCTTACAGCTTCTTCATGCTTATGAGGTGCAAAACCATCTACAACAGATAAATCTATTACTATATTAAGTGTCTTAGAGAATGGAGTGTATTTTGCTCCTTCTCCCCACATATCGATGATTCCTTCTTGGAAGCCTACGATATCTCCGATTGTAACAACAGCTACTCCATCAAGTACATGAACAACGCCATCTCCTGCTTGTTCTAGATTAGTTGTTACTCCTGGAAAACCGCCTTCTCCACCTTCAACTTTTACTCTTGGCTCGATACAGTCTTTTACAGGAATGATTCTAACTTTTTCTCCTGGTCTAGCCATATCCATTTTAACATCAGTAATGCCAGGTATTTTCTTTAATTCTTCGATAATTTCTTCTTTATTTACATAAAGAGTACCCTCTTTTACCTCAGTTACTTGGCCAAACTGAATGTCTTTTACTTCAACTTTTTTCAGTTCTAATCTCATGTTTTCCCCCCTTATAAGAAATACATTTAAATACCCAATTCACCTAAAGCTGAATTTAATAAATCTTCATCAACTATTTCATAGTCTTTTAGATTTTTTAAATCCGGTTTTCTTTCGCCCATAGTCAACAAATACTTTTCCAGTTCTTTTTCAATCATGAACATTGACTCTTGATCTATATTTTCACCTTTAGATAAGAGAATAGTTCTTACTGGAGAAAGGATCATCCTATGACTTGCTGGCAAAGGAGCAACCTCAAGTTTATATCCTATGTGAACCAACTCTCTGACCTTCCTAAGAACATCCTCAAAAAGACCATCGCACACTATTACTTCGTGAATATCTGATTTTATTAAACTATTATTTGTAACAATTGTGTAAGTCATAATCCATTCCTTTCATTACCTGTATTATATTTGTATTTTATAAGTTTTTCAATAGTTCACTTCAAATAACACACTTAAATATCTATGATGTTACGAATCCTTAACTAATTGTATCTTTATAAAAAGATTTGTAATTTTCCTTTTGTTATAATAAATTGTATAGGGTAATAAATTAAAATGTATTATAATTTAGTATTTAATATAGATAATTAGAGCTAGTAACTAGGAGGATTAACTAATGTATTTTTGTTCTCTATCAAGTGGAAGTAGTGGAAACTGCTTATATATAGAAACTTCTGGATCAAAATTCTTAATTGATGCTGGTCTAAGTGGAGTAAAAATAGCAAAACTTATGGAGTCTCGAGGGCTAAAGCCTCAAGATTTAGACTTTATTCTTCTAACTCACGAGCATAACGATCACGCTAAAGGTGTTGGTGTACTTTCCAGGAGATATAATATTCCAGTGTTTTCTAATGAAAATACTTGGCTATCTATGAGGTCTTTTATAGGCAAAATAAAAGATGAAAATTTTAAAGTATTTGAAACTGGAATAGATTTTGAATACAGAGATTTAGCAATTAAGCCTGTTAGAATTTACCATGACTGTGCAGATCCAGTTGCTTATGTTATTCATGGCGATAATAAGAAGGTTTCTATAATGACAGATACAGGTTTAGTTACCTCAGAAATGATTAGTAACTTTAAGGATTCTGATTTATTGTTTATGGAAGCAAATTATGATTCAAATATGCTTTTTAATGGACCTTATCCAGAGGCTTTAAAAAGAAGAATATCGGGAAATCAAGGACATATTTCCAACCAAGAATCTGCTGAATTGATAGGAAAATTATTAAATTCAGGAAATGAAAAAGTATATCTAGGTCATTTGAGCTTAGAGAATAATCTTCCTGTATTAGCTAAAAACACTGTTGAATCTCATCTACTGGAGCTTGGAATTGAAAAAAAAAATTTAAATGTAGAAGTTTCAAAAAGATACTCTGCAAATGAAATATATAAATTAGGTTAGGTGTATAATGAATGAAAATTTAAAACCTTTGTCAGTGATAGAAAGATCAATTATCAAAAGATATAGAAAAAATATTTGGGCAAAGTTTGTAAAAGGTGTAAAACAATATGAACTTGTTAAAGAAGGAGATAAAATAGCTGTAGCTATTTCTGGTGGAAAAGATTCTCTTTTATTGGCTAAACTAATGCAAGAACTTCAAAAGCATGGACAATTTAATTTCGACCTTGAATTCATAGCAATGGATCCAGGATATAACCCTGAAAACAGAAAAAAATTAGAAGATCATTGTGAATACTTAGGTATTCCTGCTAATATATATAATTCTGATATTTTTGAAGTATCAGAAAAATTATCTAAAGAAAGTCCTTGCTATATGTGTGCAAGAATGAGAAGAGGTTCTCTTTATGCTAAAGCTCAAGAACTAGGCTGCAATAAGCTAGCCCTTGGCCATCACTTTGATGATGTTATTGAAACTACTATGTTAAATGTTCTTATGAGTGGAGCTTTTAAAACTATGATGCCTAAGTTAAAGAGTGACAACTTTGAAAACATGGAGCTTATTAGACCAATGTTTTTAATAAGAGAAGATTATATTATTAGATGGAGAAACTACACTGGCTTAAATCCTTTAGATTGTGCTTGTGAGGTTGCTGCTAAAAAGACAAGCGGATCAAGGTTTATGGTTAAGCAACTCATTAGTGATATGAAAGAATATAATGAAGTTGTAGATATTAATATCTTTAGAGCTGCAGAGAATGTTCATGCAGATGCCATACTGGGTTGGAAAAAAGATGGAAGCTACCATAGCTTCTTAGATGATTATGATATCTAATGTATTTATTTTGATAAATAATAAACTAATATTTATTGATTATGATTTATTCTTAGAGTATAATTAGGAGACAAAGGGGAGTAGCTTGTCATATTGTGTCGTCAATACGGTCTTATGACCCGGCGCAGTATCCTTTTAGGTTAGCGAGACCTTTGTTTGAGAACGCTCAAGCAAGGTCTTTTTTTAGTATGTTTTTGAACAATTTACCTTGCAAAATTTAAAGGAGGAATTTATGGATTGGTATAAGAAAAAACCAGCCGAATTAGCTGAAGAACTTGGTACTGACCTGAAGAATGGGCTAAGTACATCTAAAGCTGAACAAATCCTTAAAGAACATGGTCATAATGAATTAGAAGCTGAAAAAAAGGCTTCTCTCTTTTCAAAATTTGTAGACCAATTTAAGGATCCACTAACTATCATACTTATTATTGCAGCAATTTTATCTGCCTTTCTTGGAGACTTAATTGAAACCGCTATTATCTTAGCAATTGTAGTAATAAATGCAGGTCTAAGTATTTATCAAGAAGGTAAGGCTGAAGAAGCTGTAGAAGCCTTACAGGAAATGTCTAGTCCGAGTGCTAAAGTTATAAGAGATGGAAAAGAAGTCGAAATTCTATCTAAAAATATTGTGCCAGGTGATATTGTTTTACTTGAAACTGGAGACATTGTTCCTGCTGATATTAGACTTATAGAAAGCTCTAATATGCAAATTGATGAATCTTCATTAACAGGTGAATCTGTTCCTGTAGAAAAAGATGCTAAAATAAACTTTGATGAAGTTACAGAAATTGGAGATAGAACAAACTATGCTCATTCTTCCACTATTGTCTCTTATGGTAGAGGAAAAGGAATTGTAACTGATACTGGTCATGATACAGAAATTGGTAAAATTGCTACTTCACTCCAAGCTGTTGATGATGAATTAACCCCTTTGCAAAAAAGGCTTAATGATTTATCAAAGTTACTTGGTATATTAGTGCTAGTTGTATGTGGTATTGTACTTGTTGTTGGTCTATTAAGAGACTATGAACTTTTAGATATGATTATGATGTCTATTTCATTAGCTGTTGCTGCTATACCAGAAGGTCTTGCTGCTATTGTAACTATAGTTCTTTCACTAGGTATGGGAAGAATGGCTGAAAGAAATGCAATTGTAAAAAAACTTCTAGCGGTTGAATCTTTAGGAACAATAACAACTATTTGTTCGGATAAAACTGGTACTTTAACACAAAATGAAATGACTGTTCAAAGAGCTTTCGTAGATAATAAAGTAATTGATGTCGCAGGAACTGGTTATGAACCAGTTGGGGATTTATATATAGAAGGTAAAACCCTTGATGATAGCGACGCTCCTTCCCTATATACTTTAATGAGTATCGGAGCTTTATCTAATGACTCACTTCTTAGACAAGAAGATGGTATTTACAAAATTATGGGAGATCCAACAGAAGGTGCTCTTCTTACCTTAGCTGGTAAAAAAGGCCTTAGCAAAAATGAATTAGAAGAAAAATATCCTAGAATTGAAGAAATTCCTTTTGATTCAGATAGAAAAATGATGTCAACTTTCCATGAAAATTTTATTGAAAATAAAATTGTATCCTTTACTAAAGGAGCTCCAGATTTAATTATAGATAGATGTGACAAGAAGCTTGTCGATGGAAAAGTTTCTGAATTCACAGATGAAGAGAAAAAAGCAGTTCTAGATAAAAATATAGAATTTGCAAAAGATGCCTTAAGAACACTTGCATATGCATTCAAACAATATGATTCCTTACCTAACGAAATAAAATCAGAAAATATTGAAAATAGTATGATTTTCGTTGGTATAACTGGAACTATCGACCCTGCTAGACCAGAAGCAAAAGAAGCAATAAAACAATGTAAAACTGCAGGAATTACTCCAATTATGATTACTGGAGACCATCTTGAAACTGCTTATGCTATAGCTGAAGATTTAGGTATTGCAAACGACCATAGTCAAGCAATACTGGGTAAAGAGCTTAATACTCTTAACCCTGAAGAAATCAGAGAAGTGGTTAAAACTAAAAGAGTTTTTGCAAGGGTTTCGCCAGAAAATAAAGTTCAAATTGTAGAAGCACTTAAAGCTAATGGACATATTGTTTCAATGACTGGTGATGGTGTAAATGATGCACCTGCTCTAAAGAAAGCAGATATCGGGGTTGCAATGGGTATTACTGGTACAGGTGTAGCTAAAAATACAGCTGAAGTAATCTTAATGGACGATAACTTTGCTACTATTGTACATGCTGTTGAAGAAGGAAGAATAATTTATAATAATATTAAGAACTTCGTTTCTTTCTTATTATCTTGTAATATAGGAGAAGTTTTAATAGTATTCTTAGCAATATTATTTGGACTACCAGTTCCTCTTACACCTATCCAACTACTTTGGTTAAACCTTGTAACTGACTCATTCCCAGCTCTTGCTCTAGGTGTAGAAAAAGGTGCCGATGATATAATGGAAGAAAAACCAAGAGAACCAAATGAAGCCATTATTGATAAAAAATCAGGATTAGTGATTGGTGTCCAAGCTGTTGCAATAACTCTTGCGACCTTGGGTGCTTACCTATTTGGTATTAAAGTTTATGGTTTAGACTCAGAAGGATCTAGAACTTTAGCATTTGTTACATTAATAACTGCAGAGTTATTAAGGGCATTTTCAGCAAGAAGCTCAGATCATACTCTTAGAGAAATTGGTTTATTCTCAAATAAATATATGGTTTATGCAACTGGTTTGTCATTTGGACTTCTTTTAATGGTTCTTTATATACCAGCACTTGCTAATTTATTTGAAGTAATTCCACCAACAGTTAAAGATTGGGCAGTAATTATCGTACTATCTTTAATCCCAGTTATTGCAGGGGAATTCAGAAAAGCTCTTACACGAAAAAGAAAAGCTCAATAATATAAAAAAGCCAGCTATTAATAGCTGGCTTTTTCTTATTTAATTATATTTATTCTACCCTAAGACAACCCAAAGAATAAGCATTATTATAAAACCAATTATAAGACCATAAGTTGACTCTCTCTCATGACCACCTGAATGAGTTTCTGGTATAATCTCATCTGAAATTATAAATAGCATAGCTCCTGCTGCTAAAGCTAATATAAATCCAATAAGAGGCTGGAATATATTAACTAAAAATAAACCTAAAACTGCTCCAATCGGTTCAATTAAACCAGTTAAAGTAGCAACCCAAAATGCAAACTTTTTGTCGTATCCTACTTTTCTTAAAGAAACTGCCACAGCTAAACCTTCAGGAAGGTTTTGAATAGCAATTCCTGCTGCTATTATAATTCCATCTGCTATATTTCCTGTTCCAAATCCAACACCTGTTGCAAGCCCTTCTGGAAAATTATGTAGAGCAATAGCAAAAACAAAAAGCCATATCCCTGTTACATTAGTATTTTCCATTCCTTCCTGCTTTTTATTAACCAAGTGGACATGGGGCAATATTTTATCAAAGAGATCTAAAAGAACAGAACCTGCAAAAATTCCTGCAGAACTTATTAGTACTGCCTTTAAATCTCCTCCACCATGTTCAATTGATGGTAATATTAAAGAAAAAGCTGATGCAGCTAACATAATTCCAGCTGCTGAACCTAATAATATATCTAAGGCTTTATGAGAAACTTTGTCTGTAAATAAAATAGGAATAGCACCAATTCCTGTTGCAAATCCTGCTAGCAATATCATCAAAAATATTATTATTTTATCGTCCATGTTTTACCTCCATTTCATTATCTAATAATACCCAATGACTTCTATTTCAATAATTAATCTCAAATCCAAATTAAATCAAAGTTCTATAAACTAATAAGATTATGTAATTTTTAAAAAAATAATAATACAATAATAATAGAGAGTATAAAATGGAAACAAAAAAATTCCTAGTTAAAAAACTAAGAATTTTTAGATATTTTTATTAAGAAATTATTAATGTTAATCTTAAAATTGAATAATTTTATAGGCAACCAAAGAAATTGAAAAGCCAGCTTTTGATTTTTAAAAGTATAATATTATTAAAATATTCTAGAAATCTAGGATTCCTTTTCATTAGCTTGTAATTTATAATCTTTCTTATAGTAATGATCTAAATCACATGATATTAATTCCATATAATTAAAATTCAACATATTTTCTACATGTCCAATTCCTGGGCTAGGTATCTCTAGACCCTCTAATTCTTGAAAATATGCTTTTTTTTCAATTTTATTCTTTATTTCTTTTAAAACATCTTTTAGAGCTTCTCCCACTGCTTCCACATCAAAATCAAAATTTTTACCAAAATAGGTATTATTAACAAATTCCATTATCCAAACAGGATATACTCGTTTTCTTAGCATATTTTCACCTCCATTTTAACTAATATATAACTGTTTAGAGAGGTATTGTCAATATTTTTAGCAAATATTGTTGATTTATTCTACAAATGTAAAGAACTTGTAAAGTTTAGATTATATTTATGTAAATTAAGATATTTATTATTTATATTTTATATATTCATATTTAACAGATTATATCTTTTATAAATAAAAAAGTAGTCAAATTTTAATCCAACTTGACTACTTTAGTTCATATTAATTTAATTATTTTTCTTTCTAACATAAAATTCTTCTTATATATTATTATATTTAATCTTCCACAATTGAATACCAATCTCTCGAATAATAAACATAAAAACCATAAACACAAATAAGTAAGTTAGATATAGCCATAGATAACCAAACTCCTGTTGAACCAATATCTGTAAATCTACCAAATATCCAAATCAAAGGTAATCTGAAAATCCAAAGTCTACCAGCTTCCATATTCATAGAGTATCTTGTTTTTCCAACTCCTTGAAAGAATCCGTTTAAAGCAGAGAAAAATCCCATAAAGAAGATAATTACAGCTGAATAATATAAATACTCTAATGACTCTGCCCATAAAAGTGGATTGCTATTATCTTTTATGAATATTCCCAGTAAAGGATATCTAAATACTATTGTAATAATAGAAGCTATTAAAGAAACAATTGTTACTATTTGTATTGCTCTTTTGAAAATCTCTTTCACCCTATCGTATTTCTTTGCTCCCATATTTCTACCTATTATAGAAGTTAAGGCATTCCCAATTCCCATTTGAGGCTGGGTAAATAAATCTGTAATTCTGTTTATCATAGAGAACGCTGTAAGAGTATCAGTACCATATGATTGAATTAGAGAGTTAAGCATTGTAAATCCTAAAGCTGAACCTCCATTCCCTAAAGATGAAGGAAGAGAAATTTTCATTATATTTTTGGAAATTTTTGAATCCCAATATTTAAATCTTAATTTTATATTTATTTCTGAATCTTTTTTTATTATATATAAAGTACACAATAAGAGTACAATTTTTGAAATTACAGTCGCCCAAGCAGCTCCACTTAAGCCTAGTCCTAAACCTTTAAACTTAAATAATGGAACTTTATCAAATATAAAAATTGGATCTAGTATTACATTAGTTAGAGATGATATAACGCTCACTAAGGTAATGGATTTTGTCATTCCTTGGGCTGTTAAGATAGCTTGATAGGCGAAAAAAATAAAGTCAAAGAATAAACCTATAAAACTTATCCTTAAATAAGCAGTTGATTTTTGTAAAAGTTCACCTTCTGCACCCATCCATGAAATCATAGTTTCAGATGAAAAATATCCAATAGTAGCCAAAAGCAAACCTAAAACAATCGATAAAATTAAAGCGTTAGCAGAATAAAGTCTTACCTTAAAATCTTGTTTTGCTCCTAGGTACTGAGATATTAGAGATGTTGCTCCAACGCCTAATCCTAATCCTACTGCTATAAACATATAGTTTAAAGGCCATACAAAAGCTGTAGCTGCAAAATCTATTGGTGAAATCTGGGCTACAAATAGCCCATCGGTTAAGTTATATATTGTACGAACAAAGTTATTAATCATTAAAGGAGTAGATATGGTTAAAATGACCTTAGTTATATTGCCATCTACCATAAAACTATCTTGTTTTTTCACATGCTTTATTTTTATCATCCTTTCTTTACCCGTATATTTTAAGATACATTAAAACAGAAAAAATCACAAGTACAAAAGCTGTTTCTGTGACCTTTTTTCTATAGATATTCCCTGCTATCAGTTTAGCTATTTCAGAACAAGTAAAGTACTTATTGCTTTTGCTTAAATTTTTAGTTTTTACTCAATTTTCTAAAACTTTATTTACAGAATATTCTACCATTTTAGCTTCATCAATTAGGTCAAAAGAATATTCTAACATCATTTTCTCTGATAAGATAGTGTCTATTAGATTTGCTATATCTATTCCTTTTATATCTCGAGCTAAACCATAAAAGTTTCATAGATATCAGCTCCTTTGTCTCCTAAAAATAATGAATAAAACATACTTGTAAGTCCACTTATTATAAAGGCTTCGCCTAATAATAATATCTCCAAAAATATTATAAATCAGAATTACATCAAATTAACTTGGCTTGTTTATAAGTTGCATAGAGGCAAACTATATACAAAGAAATGAAATTCAACCTCAATATATTTTTTGCTTAAATCATTTATTATCTTTCTATAAAGTTTTATTGAATTCAAAATATTAGCCTTGTCAACTAAAGAAGTTACTTATTTATTTCTATTCATAGCTGACTTAAAAGCTGTCTGACCTATTCTTATAATTTCTTTTTTATTGTATTTTTTAATATCATAAGCTGTTTGTAAGCCATTATATATATCTTTTCTTTTCACCGAAATAAGTTTCTCCGATTAGCTCCCTAATAACTAAAAGATTTACTCCTTTAGTTTCAACCCTTTCCTTTAGTAAAAAGCCTCTTTTAATGGCTCATATATTACTGTCAGACTTAAGTTAAGCATAAAATCAAGAAATTTTCCTCAATTTAAGTAATTCTTATTCTAATCTTAAAGAGGAATTTATATTATCCAATTCATATCCACCTACTCTTCCTATAATTAAGATAGAGAAAATGCTAATAAAGTTAAAGTTTTTTTATTTGAAACATCTATTTTATAAAATTAGTACTATTTATTTTATAAATAATAGTTAATATTATTGTAGTTAATAAATAGAGTTTTATAATAGTAAATTTAATAGATACAAAAAAATTATCCTATATTCCATTAATTTTCTACTTAAAGGATATAATAATTATAATAACAAAAGTAAGGAATTGATATTATGCATTATGATAATCAAAATTATAGACTCCCAACTGAATCAAGAACTCCAATGCTTCAAGTAACCCATGGCTGTTCATATAATAAGTGTCATTATTGCACTTTATACCATAAAACATCATTTTCTTTAGCAGATATTGAAGAAATAAAAGAAGATATATATGAACTTGCTAACTGTGGTAGGCTAATTAAAAGAATTTATTTTATGAATGGAGATCCCTTTGCCTTATCGGCTGAAACTTTAGCTAATTTAATTGAAATGGTACAAAAATCAATACCAAGCTGTAAGTCTTTTTCTATGTTTGCTTCAATCCATAATATCAAAAATTCAAAAACAGATGCTGATCTTAAATACCTTAGAGAAATTGGGATCACTGACCTTTATCTAGGTTGTGAATCTTTTTATGCTCCTAGCTTAAAATTGGCTGGAGTTGGCTATACTCCAGAAGAATCTTTAGAACAAATTATAAGACTCGAGCAAGCAAATATAGATTATTCTATTATGACTATTCTTGGTTTAAGCGGCTCAGCTGGCAAAGGATTATCAAAAGAAATAGGAAAAGCAAATGCTAACTATATATCAAAATTAAAGCCTAAAAATATAACAATAACTAGCCTTTTTATTCCCAATAATACTCTTTATGGCAAATGGCGAAGAACTGGAGAATTCAAAGAAGCAAGTGAACTTGAAAAAGCTTTAGAGTCTAAATACTTTTTTGAATATTATAACGGAAAAGAAAAAAATTTCTTCTATTCTTTCCATGATCCATCTACTCGGGATCTAAAAAAATTCTTAGATATAACTGGCGATAAAATAGCTTTTACCAATTTGTTTAAGTATTATGAATTAAAAGGATATTTACCAACAGATAAAAATAAAGCCTTATCCATTATTAATGGTGCAGTTGAAACTTTAAAAAAATATCCTAGGCTTCAATATTATCCTTGGTTTAATTATAGAAAAGAAAAATTTACAAGATCTGACTTTATAACTGAAAATGACCTATTAAATAGATAAAACCCCTTGAGAATTCTCAAGGGGTTTTATAATAATTATCTATATTATGCTGCATCTCCAGTAAATGAAATTTCTACTTTTTCAGACAAGTTTCCTTTGATTACATCAAGAGTAGCTTTATCTCCTGGTTGATAAGCAAGTAGTTGAGTTCTTAATACTCCCATAGATGTAACCTTTACTCCATCAATATGAGTTATAATATCCCCTTGTTCAAGCCCTGCTCTATCAGCTGCAGACCCAGGAACAACTTCAATAATAACAATTCCATCGTCAGCTTGTGTTTCAGTTCCTGTTATATTTTCATAATATTTTACATCAACAGATCTTATTCCCATAAGAACTGGCTCAAAGCTATCTGTTGTTTTAACTCTTTCTACTATAACTTTAGCTGTGTTTATAGGAATTGCAAATCCTATATTATCAGCACTTGCTTTAGCTGTATTAATACCAATTAACTGGCCTTGTGCATTTATTAAAGCTCCACCACTATTACCACTATTGATGGAGGCATCAGTTTGAATTAAGTTATCCATAGATAATCCATTAGATACAGTAATAGATCTATCTAAGCCTGAAATATAACCTGAAGTAAGAGTTGATTGCAAGTCCATGCCAAGGGGATTTCCTATGGCTATTGCTTTCTCTCCTACCATTAATTTATCAGAATCTCCAAGCTCCATCGGTTTCAAGCCTTCAGCTTCTATTTTTACAATGGCTAAATCCATAGTTGGTTCATACCAAACTAGTTCGCCCTCATAAGATTCTTGATTAGCTAGAATAACAGAAACATCTTCTGCTTTTCCATCTGATACAACATGAGAATTAGTGAGAATATAACCATCCTCACTAATTATAACTCCAGAACCCACACCTTCTGCATAAGATTCAATAGGTAAAAAATTATTAGTTCTTGCAATAAGAGTAGTAATACCTACTACAGAGTCCTTGCATTTTTTATTAACTGCAGCTTCTACTGTAATATCATCACTTGGGGATATAACTATATTATTTTCTCCAGTATTGTTAACTGGTTCATTATCACCAATTAATTTAGGACCCAAGCTATACATAAGTAATATACCGATAATAGCACCAATTACGATAGCTAAGACAAATTTCCACCATGAAAATCCTGATTTTTTAACCCTTTGGTCAATTATCTTTTCTACATCTTTAGTATTCAAATTATCTGAATACACATGTTCTTCTTTAGAAAAGAATTCATCAGCTGGATTATTTTCTTCATTTTCATAAGAATTATTTTCTTTGTTTTCTTCATTTGAAGTATTCTTATGATTATTATCATCTTTGTGCATTTCAAAAGATTCAGTATAGTCAGAGTAATGAGAATATGAATTTAATTTATCTTTTTTATATTTCTCATCATTAACATAAAACTTCTCAGTATTAAACCTGCTTTCATTATCATTATCATTATCACTATCAGATTCAAAAGGTTTTTCATCTTTTGAATCTTTTGGATTATATTTATCCATATACTAAAACCTCTCCTTTCTTAATTGCTCCTAATTCTTTAATGATAGTTTATTAGAAAAATTTGTAGCAATTATGTATTTCATCTTGTAATGCAGAAAATCTTTAGTATAATATTAAAAGGAGGAAAAATGAAAGAGCAAAGAAAAAGAAAAGTAAAGAAAACAACGGTAGTTAATAAAACAAGATTCACATTATTTTGCTTAATCAGCCTTTTACTACTGGCCTTTATATTTATTAAAATTTTTATGCCAGTTTTAAATAAAAGTATATCAGCCAATGCTATTGAGCCTGATGAAAAGCCTCACTTCACAGAAGTAGAAACTTTAGAAAGCGAAACAAAGACTGAAAATATAACAGAATCTGAAAACTTAATTAATGAAGATAATTCTGAAAATCAAAATAAATTAAAACCAGCAAATGGAGAATATCACGATATTCTATCATCTACTGCAGGAGATTTCGTCTATTATAATCAAGAAGATATAAGATGGGCAAATCAAACCTATGGTCCAACTGATCTTATAGGAACACATGGTTGTGGGCCAACTGTAATGGCGAGTGTTGTTTCAACGCTAACTGACACACAAATTAACCCTAAGCAAATGAGCGATTGGGCTTATGAAAATGGTTACTTAGCACCAGGCAATGGTTCTATGCACTCTCTTATCTCTTCCGCTGCATGGAATTTTGATTTAAATTCAGAACCTCTTTATTATCCAAGTAAAGAGCAAATAATAGATCATCTAAAAGCAGGGCATTTGATTGTAATGGTTTCTGGCCATGGAGTATTTTCTGATGCAGATGGTCATTTTATCATTCTAAGAGATATTACAGACGATAATAAAGTTCAAATATCAGACTCGGTAAGGTATAATCACATCAGTATGGATTGGGATATTGATGAAATAATTCATGAAGCTTCACCAGTATCAGCTTCAGGAGGTCCGTTCTGGGCAATTTGGAAATAAAGTAAAACTAGTATAAAAATATAAAAGAAGGCCAGTACTGGCCTTCTTTTATTGAACACTTAGCCATCTTATGCTATTATTTCATATATAAAACTGAAAGAAGGTCTAAAATGAAAATCGATGAAATAGATAATATTTACTTACTTTGTGGTGGAGTAAGTGTTGAGCACGAAATTTCTATACTTAGTGCTATGAATATGATTAACACACTCTATGATTCTTATAATATCTATCCTATCTTTATTAACAAAAAAGGTGCATGGGGTTGCCACGGAAAAGTTACTGAAAAAAGAAATAATCCTGAAGAATTATATTTAGAAATAATTGATGATCCAGCTGTTTCTATTGGAAGATTTCTATATGAAGATTATAGGGCTGGAGAAAATAACTTCTTTATTCCTTGCCTACATGGTACATATGGAGAAGACGGAAGAATCCAAGGAGTTTTAGAGTGTTTAGATGTTCCTTATCTTGGTTCAGATGTACTTTCTTCTGCAATCTGTATGGATAAGGCAATTACAAATGAAATTTTAGAATACTATAATATACCTCAAGCTAGATTCTTAAATATTCATAGACTTTATTTCAAAGATAATTTTGAACAAATAAAGGAAGATACAAATAAAATAGGTTATCCAGTATTCATTAAGCCTTCAAATGCTGGTTCTTCTGTAGGAGTTACAAAAGTTGAAGAAGAATCTAGTTTAAAAGATGCACTTATTGAAGCTTTTAAATATGATGATATGGTTCTTATAGAAGAAGCTGTAATAGGAAGAGAATTTGAAATTGCTGTTATGGGTAATGAATTCCCAGTAGCTTCTCTCCCAGGAGAACACGTTATTGAAGGTCATACTTTCTTTAATTACGACTCTAAATATAAAGATGCTAAAACTGTACTTATGGCTCCAGCAGAAGTTGATGAAAAAGTTGAAGATGGTATAAGAGAATTAGCTGTCAAAGTTTATAAATTACTAAGATGCTCTGGTCTTGCAAGAGTAGATATATTCTATAGTAATGAAGGAGAATTTAAGGTAAATGAAGTTAATACTTTCCCTGGGTTTACTGAACATAGCTTATATCCCCTACTTTGGGAACCATCTAGTGACTTTACTTTAAAAGAAGTAATAGAAAAACTTATAGGCTATGGTTTAGATAGTTTTACAGATAAAAAAGGAAAGAGAAGATCTATATAATGAGAAGAAATCTTACCCAAATAAGCGAATTGGCACAAGGTGTATTAAATAATGATTCCTACAAAGACCTTGTTGTAAACGGGGTATCAAAAGACACAAGAACAATAAAAGAAGGAATGCTTTATATTCCAATTATTGGAGAAAATTTCGATGGACATGACTTTTTATCTCAAGCTAAGGATAATGGAGCCGTTGCATCTCTTTGGCAAAAAAATCATACTTTACCAAATATAGATATGCCTCTTATTTTAGTGGAAAATTCTTTAGAGGCTTTTCAAACTATGGCTAAAAATTACAGGGAAGATTTAGATATCCCTGTGATTGCCATAACAGGATCTAATGGTAAAACAACCACCAAAGATATACTTTTATCTGTTTTATCTACAAAGTATAAAACTCATGCAACAAAAGGAAATGAAAATAATGAAATAGGACTTCCTCTCACAATCTTGAATGCTCCAGAAGATACAGAGATTATGATAGTAGAGCTTGGAACGGAAAGTTTTGGAGAAATTGAGTTATTAAGTAAAATAGCTTGTCCTCATGTTGCTGTTATAACAAATATTGGAGATTCACATTTAGATAAATTAAAAACAAAAGAAAATGTAGCAAAAGAAAAATTAGACATAATAAAAGGCTTAAAAGAAAGTGGAGTTTTTGTTTATAACAAAGATGATGATTACTTAAGACACGAAGTCCTTGCAGCCAGAATAACTAATAAAACTCTTAGCTATGGACAAATAAAAGATTCTAAATATATTATCTCAGATATAGATATTACTCCTAATAGAACGAGATTTACTGTTAATGGAGCTGTTTATCAAATTGCTTCACCAGGAATTCATGAGGCTTATAACGCAACTATATCTATAATAATATCTCAGCTATTTGATATTGGACCAAAAGAATTAGACCAAGGTTTAAATAATGTTAAATTCAACTCAATGAGAAATGAACTTGTCAATCTAAAAGGATTTGATTTAATAGACGATTCCTATAAGGCTAATCCTCAAAATGTTTTAGCTGCCGTAAAAACTATGAGCTATTATAACAACTACAGTAGAAAAATTGTGGTTCTTGGTGATATGCTAGATTTAGGCCATGAAATTAACCAACTGCATCTAAATACTTTAAAGGCAATTAACCCTAAAGAAATTGATTACTTATTAGTTTATGGCGATCATATGAAAACTGCTTATGAATCTGGTCAGCTAGAATTTGATGATGATAAGTTTTTTTATTTTGAAGACAAAGAATGCTTAAATAAAAAATTAAAAGAACTTTTAATTAAGAATAGTTTAGTTTTAGTTAAAGGCTCAAGAGTAATGCATATGGAAGATATAGTTAATGAATTAAAAAAAGTGGAATTCTAAATATTTAGAATTATTTTATTAAAATATTTTTTTGCTTAATATTAAATTTATCATAATTATATAATATCTTTTTTACATAATTCTTTATTATTATAAGATGTATTTATGGAATTCACAATTTTATTATAATATATTATGTAGCTTGATATTTAATAGTAGTCAGATATACTAAGACTTGGAAAACTATAGAAAGAGGGTATATTATGTCAGAAAAACTTACAAAACAAGAGGTATTAGATCATGTTAGAGAAACTGCTGAAGAGTATTTTAGAAGAGGGGAATTCTTTTGCTCTGAATCAGTAGTTCAAACAATTAACGACTTATTAGGTAAGCCTTATGACGA
The DNA here is from genome assembly GCA_964432945.1 of uncultured Peptoniphilaceae bacterium. Taxonomy (GTDB): domain Bacteria; phylum Bacillota; class Clostridia; order Tissierellales; family Peptoniphilaceae; genus CAYSPO01. The sequence goes on along the minus strand of CAYSPO010000002.1, from coordinate 5,943 downwards.
CTCAATCGTTAAAATGGCTTCAGGATTTCCAATAGGAATGGGTAAGCAAGGCTGTTTATGTGGAGCTATATCAGGTGGACAAATGGCTCTAGGAATGGGATTTGGTAGAGTGCATGGAGAAGATATGAACGAAAAAATGTTCCCAGCTTCAGCTAGTTTACATGACTGGTGTAGAGATACTTATGGTGCTACTTGCTGTAGAGTAATCACTAGAGAATGGGCTGGAGATAACTTTATGTCAGAAGGCAGAAAAAACCATTGTATACAAATCACTGGCGCAACAGCTGAATGGGTAGCTGATAGACTTATTGAAGAAGGCGTTATTAGCCCTGATGAAGTTTCTTTAGATACTTCTTTATAGGATAAGGAAGATAAAAATGAAAATTATAAAAAAAATGCCTTATCCAATTGCTGGCTTAATCCTAGGGATTGCAGCTCTGGGTAACCTTTTACAGTCATATAGTGAAGGATTGAGATTAGGACTTGGTGCTATCTTAGCAATCTTATTTATTATGCTATTAATCAAAATGATTACAGGATTTGAAGGATTTAAAGAGTTTATGTCTAATCCTTTAAATGCTTCTGTTTTTGCAACTTATCCAATGTCTCTAATGCTATTAGCTGGATATGCTAAACCATTCATTGGGGGAGCTAGCAAAATACTGTGGTATATAGGTGTTATCTCTCAAATCGCTATTATTATTTATGTAACTGTAAAATTCTTAACAAAAAAAGATATTTCTATGATTTTTGCTTCAACATATATACCTTTTGCAGGTATGGGCGTTGCATCAATCACAGCTCCTGCATTTGATGCAGTTACAATTGGAAGAGTTGGATTTTGGTTTGGTCTTATCTGCTATTTGGTTTTAACTCCTTTTATTTTTAAAAGAATATTTAGCTTAAAAACTATTCCAGAACCAGCAAAACCTACAAACGGAATTATTTGTGCTCCCCTATCTCTATTATTAGCAGGATATAATAGTTCCTTCGCTGAAGATAGAAATGTAGCACTAATGATTACAATGCTAGTAATTTCTCAAGCTATTTACTTTTTAGTAGTAAGCTGGATACCAAAACTTCTAAAAACTAGCTTTAAACCTAGCTTTTCTGGTTTTACTTTCCCACTAGTAATTTCAGCTATCGCTTTAAAAACATCTAATGCTTTTTTAAATAAAGCAGGAATGGGCATTCCAGCACTTGGAATTCTAGTAAAAATTGAAGAAGCTATTGCTCTTGTTATGATTGTTTATATTTTTATTTTATATATGAAAGCTATTTTTTCAAAAGCAGAAAATAATATTTAATTTTTTCAAAAGAAAAAGACTCCTTGAAATCAAGGGGTCTTTTCTTATATTTGACAGCTATATAATAAATAAAAAGAAGGAAGAAGTTATCCTGAGTACTAATCTTCTTCCTTCTTTTTCTTATAGGCCTTATAAGAGAACTCACATCCACAATATTCTTGCCTATACATATTGTACTTTTTACTTAGATCCACCGATTTTCTATATCCATTTTTTTTCTTAAAATCAGAATAAAGATACTTAATACCATACACATTTTCTAACTCTTTTCCTATTCGGTTAAGGAGTTGAGCATCTTTATGAGGACTTATAGAAAGGGTAGTTGTAAAATAATCATAAGAATTTTCTAAAGCATATTTAGCTGTCTCTTCAAGCCTGAGTTTGAAGCATAGGCTACATCTAGAACCTTTTTCCGGTTCATTTTCGTATCCTATTACAGTTTCATAAAATTCTTGGCTTCTATGTTCTTGACCAATAAATTTAATGTCTAAACCCATTTTATCTATTAGTTCTTCTTGTTCTTTAGACCTATAAACAAATTCCTCTTCAGGAAAAATATTTGGGTTATAATAAAAGATAGAAATATCAAAGTAGTTATTCAAGTAGTCCAAAACATAACTACTGCAAGGACCACAACATGAGTGTATTAAAAGCTTTGGCTTGTCTCTATCTTTACTTATTTCTTTAATTATCTTTTCTAATTCTACTTGATAATTTATCTTCATGTCCAATTATTTGTCTAATGATTCTATTAATTCTTCAATCTTTTCATCAATAACCCTATAATTTACTATTGTACCATCTTTTTCACCTTTAACAATTCCTGCATTTCTTAAGACTTGAAGATGTTGGGATACCGTTGATTGAGGTAAATCCAATTTATCTTTTATACCATTTACGTTACAATATCCATCTTGAATTAGTCCTTTTACAATAGAAAGTCTAATTGGATGAGAAATACTTTTTAATTTTTCTGCCTGAGTTTCAACAATTTCCTTATCAAAAATCATATATAACACCTCCCCTTATTAATAGCAAAATAAGTACAATACATAAAACCAATTATTGTAAGATTTGCTTATCTGTTTAATTATAAATTAATATTTATAATTAATCAAGTGTATTATAACCTTTTCTAATGGATAATAATCTTATATATAAAAAATCAGAATATTAGATAAGCATATTATAACAGGCTACAGCCTTGTTTAAGCCTATAATTTAAGCTTATTTAATAATGCTAGATAAGAATATGCTAATCCTGACATTTATGATATACTTTATACTGGAAAATTTAAGGAGGATTATATGTCGAAAGAACTTTTAAATATAGTTGACCTGTCTGCAGGTGTTGATGGGAAAGAAATTTTAAAAAACGTAAATTTAAATATTAACTATGGAGAAGTCCATGTTTTAATGGGACCAAACGGTTCAGGTAAATCTACTATCGCAAATGTTCTAATGAATAATCCAGTTTATGAAGTAACTGGTGGCGATATTATCCTAGACGGAGAAAGTATAATAGATGATTCAACTGATATTAGGGCTAAAAAAGGTCTTTTCATGAGTTTTCAAAACCCTGAAGAAATTCCTGGTGTTAGTGTTGAAAATTTTATAAGAACAGCTAAGTCTTCAGTAGAAGAAAAAACTGTACCTATATTAAAATTTAACAAAGACTTAAAAAGCGAGATGGAATCTCTTTCAATGGATCCATCATATGCTGAAAGATATATGAATGTTGGTTTTTCTGGAGGAGAAAAGAAAAAAAATGAAATACTTCAAATGCTTCTTCTTAATCCTAAACTAGCAATTCTTGATGAAACAGATTCAGGCCTTGATGTTGATGCAACAAGGATAGTTTCTGAGGGTATTGAAAGATATCTTACTGAAGATAATGCAGCTTTAATTATTACTCACCATAGAAATTTAATCAGAAATATAAATCCTGACTTTGTTCATGTAATAGTTGATGGAACTATTGTTAAGTCGGGAGACTCTTCAATTATTGATAGAATTGAAAAAGAAGGATTTAACTGGATTAGAGAGGGTGAATAAGTTGTCGAATAAAAAGAGGACTCAAGTAGATGATATCGATAGAGGCGTCTATGATATCAAAAACGAATTCAAATATCGTTCAAAAACAGAGAAAGGTCTTACAGAAGAAATAGTTAGGCAAATTTCTTTAGAAAAAGACGAACCTGATTGGATGTTAGAGAAAAGACTTGAAGCTTTGGAAATCTTTAACTCAAAAGAAAATCCAGTTTGGGGTCCTGATCTTTCTACTGTAAATATAGATGAAATAACAACATATATAAGACCTGATGCAGATATGACAAGTGATTGGGAAGAAATTCCTCAAGATATATATGATACTTTTGATGCACTAGGCATTCCTGAAGCAGAAAAAGAAGCTAGGCTTTCTGGAGTTGGGGCTCAGTATGATTCTGAAGTTGTTTACCACAGTATTCAAGATGTTCTTTTGAAACAAGGTGTTATTTACACAGACTTTGAAAGTGGATTAAGAGAATATGAAGATAAGGTAAGAGAATACTTTGGAAAAGCTATTACACCTGATCTTCACAAATATGCAGCCTTACACTATGCAGTATGGTCGGGAGGAAGCTTTGTATTTGTACCAAAAGGAGCTGATGTAACAACTCCTCTACAGTCTTATTTTAGAATGAATGCACCAGGTGCAGGTCAATTCGAGCATACTCTTATCATTATAGAAGATGATGCATATTGTCATTTTATTGAAGGGTGTTCAGCTCCAAAATATAATGCATTAAGTATACATGCTGGAGCAGTAGAGTTATTTGTAGGAAAAAATTCTACTTTAAGATATTCAACGATAGAAAACTGGTCAAGAAATATGTATAACTTGAATACAAAAAGAGCTATTGTGGAAAAAGACGCTAAAATTGAATGGGTATCTGGATCTTTCGGTTCTGAAGTATCAATGCTCTACCCTACTTCTGTATTAGTAGGAGAAAACGCGACAAGTGAATATACTGGTATTTCTTTTGCTGGTAAAGGTCAATATATTGATACAGGAGCTCAATCTATTCATCTTGCACCTAATACTTCTGCAGTTGTTAGCTCTAAATCTATCTCTAAAGGCGGAGGAGTTGGTGTTTATAGAGGAATGGTTTATATGGGAGAAAATTCTCAAGGCTCTAAAGCTAGTGTAGACTGTGAATCTTTAATGCTTGATAATATTTCAAGAGCAGACACAATACCACTGGTTGATGTAAACAACCAAAATGTTGATGTTGGTCATGAAGCTAAAATAGGAAAAATTTCTGATGAAGTTATCTTCTACCTTATGAGTAGAGGTATTTCTGAAGCTGAGGCAAGAGCGATGGTTGTAAGAGGATTTGCTGAGCCAGTTTCTAAAGAACTACCATTAGAATATGCAGTTGAAATGAACCAACTTATTAACTTAGAATTAGAAGGAACTATAGGTTAGGGGGTATTATGGAAACTCAAGGTAATAAATTAAGTTTTAAAACTTATAAATCAGCTAAAGTAAACGAAAGTAATATCCTTATACCTGAGTTACAAGGCATAGGATTTAATCTTGAATCTGATAAAGAAAGATTAGATGACTTTGCTGGTGACGAGTACGGAATTTCAAAAGATATAGTTGATTTTAATATAGATAAAAATAATCTTTATAGAACATATACATCTAATGAAGACTCAACAATTCTAGATATTGTCTTAACAGACGAAAATCCAGAACTTATTGATGTCCATGATATTGTTTGTAAAGAGAATGAAGAGATTGAAGTAGTTTTGAATTATGAAACTACTGGTAGTAAAGATAAATTTAGATCATCTATGGTAAGAATTCATGCTATGGAAAATTCTAAAGTAACAGTTTATTTAATCTCTATGGATGGAAAAGAGACTACTTCTTATGAATCTATTTATGCAAAGCTTGAAGAAAATTCAAACATAAATCTTTATGAGTACAGGCTTGGAGCAAGCAAAGTAGTATCTAATACAAAAGCTGATGTAAAAGGTGACTTTTCAAATCTTAATATCGATTCCATTTATTTTGGATATGAAAATGATAATTTAGATATAGATTACAATTTAATACATTATGGAAAAGAAAGTAAATCTGATTTAATGGTAAATGGAGCATTAAAAGATAATGCAACTAAACTTTTTAAATCAACTTTAGACTTCAAACAAGGTTCAAAAAAATCTGATGGATCAGAAGAAGAATATGTAATTCTTTTAAGTGATGATGTTCACTCACAATCTGTTCCTGTATTACTTTCAGGAGAAGATGATATAGCTGGAAATCACGCAGCAAGTGCTGGTAAACTTAATATGAATATTATTTTCTATTTAATGTCAAGAGGACTTACTAGAGAAGAAGCCGAATCTTTAGTTATAAACACTAGATTTGCAAGTGCTATAGATTCTCTAAAAGATGAAAAACACAAGGAAACAATTTGGAATAAAGTACATGAAATAATGGGGTAAAAAATTATGTTAGATAAAAAGCAAATAGAAGAAATTAGAGCTGACTTCCCCTATTTGGAAGTAAAAGATTATAATATCTACCTTGATAGTGCCGCTACTTCTCAAACTCCTAGACCAGTAATGGATGCTGTATTCA
>CAYSPO010000001.1:0-90787 GCA_964432945.1 uncultured Peptoniphilaceae bacterium | reverse complement strand
AGTGTCGTACATAACACTATCAGTAACTCTAGCTGCAAGTCTTATATTAACTTCACTGCCATCTAAAGGATCTCTATAAGTGCCATAAGAATCAACTAGTGCTAAATGAGGAATAGTGACCGTTAATTGTTGTCCTACAATACTTACATCAATACCAATATTTCTCGCTTGTTCTATAGACATCCATTGTCCAAAAACTTGTACCACATAATCATTGGAATTATTGAATTCCATATCCCATGTCATTGTATCTGGCAAAGTATCATAGACATAAAATCCACTACTATTTCCTCCAGTAGAAACTTCAGCTGGATTTACAGTAAAGTCCCAATCTACTCTATTACCTTGAGGATCGTTTTGAACCCATACTCCACTTTTATAATAAAGATCACCAGTAACTACTCCACCCGTTTCATAATTAACATTAATAGTTTGAGATTCATTTCCATAAATTACATCAATAGAACCTATTCCGTTTTGGCTAGTATCTCCATTGTAATTTCCTTGAACACTAAAATTAAATGCTCCTTGAATATTTTCTAAAGTGGAAGCATATTCGTTAAAAGTAATATTACCCCTGCATAATTTCCATTAAATATTATTTGTTCAGTCTGTCCATTTTGAACTGTCGGTGATGCAAAATTCACTTCTACATTAAAATTCTGCCCATGACTTATTTCACTAGGATTAGTATTAACATTTGTAATTATACTTGACTGTGCGAAAACTTCCATTGTATTGGTTGCTAAACTCGTAAATAGCATTGCTATTGCAAGAAATAATGAACTAATCCGTTTAAATTTAATTTTCATAATCTTCTCCTTTTTTTGATTGTGTATTTTTAATAAGTTAAAGTGTTTTTTTAATAATTTTTTCAACTAAACAAAGCGAGTTAATTATAACATAAAGATAATGATTATCAACTATTTTGTGATTATTTGTGTATTTCTATTTATTCCTTATTATTTACTATTTTATATTAATATTATATATATTTATCTTTATTTCTATTATTATTCAATTTTTATAATAATTGTTTATTATAAACAAAATAATAGATTAAATTTTACACATAAGTTAACCTTATTGAAGCTGTGTTTTAATAATATTTCCATATATTTGTTTGTTATATAATCGTGATTATATTTGAAAGGTTTATAATATTTAAACTATTTATTAGTCAAATTTTACTTTTGCCTTATATTTTAATTTTTAAACAAAAAAAGAGCTAGATAATAAAATTATCTAGCTCTTTTTCTTACTGATAAAACAACCATTAAATTCCCATTGTATTTTTACACAGTATTTTTCTATAACAAATTGTATTAAATGCTTTTATTTATCCTTAAATACTTTTCTAACAGTTTCTATATATAAACATCTGTCTTTAATTTTAGGCATATTAATTATTCTTCCATTTTTATCTTCTTTTATTAGTCCCATTTTTGGATTTACAAAAGACATTCTTCTTTTATTATCTATAAATATTTCTGGATTAGTAAAATAAACGGCTGCTACTAAATCCCATATAATTATATAGTCAATATCATAATCTTTTGAATGGAAATCAAACCATGCCCTAGACTTGCTCCTTAGATAATCCTCTTTTTCAAAAATATCGTCAATTTCTCTTAAAGTTACATAAAAATCTAGGCAATTATTAGCAGTAAGTATTGTTATATCTTCCATTTCTGACAAAACTTTAGTAGATGCTTTGTAATCAACCGAAAAATTTAATTCATCCATAACTTTATTATTTATTAATAACTTTTCCGTAATAATACCCATAGAAAGCATCTTTGCTTTATATTTTATAGAAGGATCAATTTCTAAGGCTCTAGCTAAATTTGTTGTAGATCCTAGGGTTAAAATTGTAATATCATTAGGATATGTATTTATTGTTTCAACTATTCTTTCTCCAGCATCTTCATTTCCAAAAGCTAAATTATACTTTAAATCTAAGTCATTAAAAACCATTTTTGTTTTTTCATTTACAATATCAATTGTGTCATTTCCAAAGGTAGTGGTAACTAAAACAATATCTGCTTTAGCTTTCATTAAATATAGTAATGCAATAAAGTCATCTACATCTCTTTCATTTACTCCAAGAGTATTATCGAAATCAACTATTATTTTCATTTCTTCTCCCTTAAAATTATTTATTTCTAATTTTCCAAATAAATAAGGGACTTTAACAAGTCTCTTATTTATATCATATTATTATTTTACTATAATCTCTACATTATTATCAAATGTTGGCTTTTCATCTGACGAATCAAAGTACTTAGTTTCTGGCCCGATATTTACACTAATTATATTATTATTAATAAATGCTTCATGATCAATTCTTTTAGCATCCAAAGGTAATTCTACTTCAGTTAAATTATTATCTGAAAAACCCCTAGCTCCGATTTCCTTTAAAGAAGATGGAAGGCTTATATTTTCTAGTTCATTTTTCATAAATGCTTGCATACCAATAGCTTCTAAACCTTCAGGTAATACTATTTCTTTAAGATTATTTTTTGCAAAAGCACTGTTTCTAATTTTTACTAATTTTGATGGTAACTCAACACTTTCTAATTCATTATCATAGAAAACTTGACCAAATATAGTATCAATAGCCTCTGGAACTTTAACAGTTTTAAGTTTATTTTCCTTAAACGCACCTTCTTCAATCTCTTCTATATTATCATGTAGAGTTATTTCCGTTAGATTATTGTCTGCAAATACTCTTCTTCCAATAGAAACTACACTTTCTGGAATAATTACACTATTAATTCCTTTATGAGCAAAAAGATCATTTCCTAAAGCTTTTACCTCAATTCCATTTAGTTCACTAGGAATTTCAATATCTTCTTCATCTCCAGTGTATTCTACCAGAGTTCCGGACTCTACGTCTATTTTATAAAAACCAATCTCTTTAACACCAGAATCTTCTTCAGATACTTCTTCAGTAGTATCTTCTGCTATTTTTTCAGTCGTATTTTCTTGAACTAGCTCAGTTTCCTCTACTGTTGCTGTACTCATTTCTTTTTCATCATTTTGACATGCAACGAGCGAGGTTGCTAATAGTGAAACAATTAAAATTAATTTAAACTTATTTTTCATAAATATCCTTTCTTTATTCAAATTTTATACTAGTATTTTAATATACTTACCCATAACTATTCAATTTAATTATATAACATAAAGCAAATATTAAGTACAATCTATGTAAAAATAGCATCAATTGTGGTACAATCATATTAAATGATTAGTATTTATTATAAGTGAAACAATTTATATATAATATTAATCATAGTAATGTATACTTTCTAGTATAATGTATATAGTACAAAAGTATATATTAGTATAAAATATGTATTAGAATTTCCAAGGAGGAAAAACAATGAAAAAATCTATTAAAATGTTATTATTAGCTTTAGGCCTTTCAATGGCACTAGTTGCTTGTGGTAATAGCAATGATTCAACAGAAGCTACAGAAGCTACAACTGAGGCTACTGAAACTAAAACTGAGGCTACTGAAGCTAAAACTGACGAAACTGAAGCTACTGAAAAAGCAGCTGAAGAAACAGAAGAAGCTAAAGAAAATGAAATGCAATTCATCTCTACTGAAGATACAAAAACTGCAGTAGATGAACATGCAGATGAATATGTTCTTTTAGACCTTAGAAAAGCTGAAGACTATGAAGCTGACCATGTTGATGGATTCGTATCAGCAGACGTAGACGCAGCTAAAAATGGAGAAATCGAAAACGGTGTTGAACAATTAAAGAAAGCAACTGAAGGCGAAGATTTAGAAAACAAAAAAATCTTATTAATGTGCTATTCAGGTGCTGGATATGCACAAGTTGGAACTGATCTTTTAATAAATGAAATGGGCGTTAACCCAGAAAACATTTATACAGTAGAAGGCGGAATGAAAGCTTGGTAATATTTCTTTTTAATAAGAAATATTGATATTTGAATATCACAAAAAAAATAAGAAGTATCTTTTACTTCTTATTTTTTTACTAATTTATATAAGAAAGGTGATTTTATGTCATATTATTATGAAAGAGATGATTTAAAAAAATTTAATGAAGGAATTTTAGGATAAGATAGTCCTGAGTATTGGGAAAATTTCATGAAATATTATGGATCTGTTTTCCAAGATGGAGCTTTAACAAGTAGAGAGAAATCTCTAATTGCCCTAGCTGTAGCTACAGTTACAGGATGTCCTTATTGTATAGAGGCATATACAAAAGCTTGCCTTCAAGAAGGCTGCGAAAAAGCAGAACTATCAGAAGCAATACATACAGCAGCTGCCTTAAGAGCAGGAGCGCTTCTTGCCCAAGCCGTTCCTAGTAAAAAACTAGCAGATAAGTTGAGCTTTTAATATGAAGTACAGAGATAATTTTAAAAATTTAGATATTCCTTCATTTACAGAAAAAGCTGGCGAAGAAAACTTATATACTTGGGAAAATCCAAATATTCTCCAAGTGAACGTAGGAAATATTTGTAATATAGCTTGTAAACATTGCCATGTTAATGCAGGACCTGCGGGAGATAAAGTTATTACAGAAGAAGTTAAAGATACTATATTGAAAGTACTAGAAAAATATCCTTTTGAATTCTTAGATATGACAGGCGGAGCTCCTGAAATGATGCCTGGATTTAAAGATTTCATTAAATCAGCAAAAGACTTAGTTCATGTTATGGTAAGAACAAATCTTTGTATTCTTGAAGAAGATGAATATAAAGATCTTCCAGAATTCTTTGCGGAAAATAAAATTCACCTTATTGCCTCTGTTCCATCTACTAAAGAAAAAATAATGGACAAACAAAGAGGAAAAGGAGTATATGAAAAATCTATAAAAGCTCTGAGAAGATTAAATGAGTTAGATTATGGTAAAGGAGATCTTCAACTTGATCTTGTTTTTAATCCAAATGGCGCTATGCTGCCCCCTGCACAAGAAGCTTTAGAAACAAGATTTAAAGCAGAGCTTTTAGCTGATCATGGTATTGTTTTTGATAACCTATTAGCTATAACAAATAACCCAATTGGAAGATTTGCAGACTTTTTAGTTAGAAGTGAACAATTTGAAGAATATATAGATACACTTTATGGAGCTTTTAATCCTTCAACTGTTGATGCTATTATGTGTAAAAACACTCTTTCTGTGGCTTGGGACGGTAAATTATATGACTGTGACTTTAATCAAGCTATAGACTTAGAAGTTAATGGAGATGTTAAAACTATTTTTGATGTTTTAGAAAAAGGAACTCCTTCAAGAAAAATTGCAATAGACTATCATTGTTATGGTTGTACTGCGGGAGCTGGTTCTTCTTGTGGCGGTAGCCTAGATTAAAATATTTCTTTAATATTAATTATATCCTATCCTATTTATTAGTAAAAAATAAGGAGTAAGTGTTATGCAAAATATAAAATTTAATCATGAGCTATGTCATCTAATTGAAGAAGAATCGGAAAAATGTATTGCTTGTAAGCTATGTATGCGTGGTTGTCCAATGCTAGATGAGTTTACAGAAAACCCAAAAAATCTATTGAACGATTTAAGAGCTAAGCTAGAATTTTCTAGTAATATGCCTTATTCATGTATGCTTTGCGGCTATTGTGAAGAAGTATGCCCGAAAGATGTTAGTTTTAAAGATTTATTCTTCAAAATGAGGCAACAATATATATATATTAATGGTGGTAATATTAAAAGTGATGTTAAGGCGACACCTGCAAATTTCCATCAAGATTTAAGCTTTACTAAAATATTCAAAAGTCCTATAAGTCATTTGAATTCCGATATAATATTCTTCCCAGGCTGTGCTTTTCTTGCTGATAGTCCTAGTTTAGTAGAAAAAACTTATGATTATTTAAAAGAAATATTTCCAGGCATTGGATTTTGGAATAGCTGCTGTGGAAAGCCTACTAATTTTCTAGGTAGAGAAGAAAAATTTCATGAAAGAATGGATATGCTAAAGGCTGAACTTGAAAAAAGAGGAGTAAAAAGAATAGTTACTGCTTGCGAAAATTGTAGTATTACTTTTAAAGAGTTTTGCGAAGGTATAGAGGTTATTCCTATTTATAAAATTTTAGCAAATAATCTTCCAAAAGAAGCTATCGGTAAGTATTCTAATTCCGACAATATAGTAAATATTCATGATCCTTGTCCTTCTAGGTATGACGATGAACTTCAAGAATCAATAAGAGAAATTCTAATATCCTTAGGTTTTACTATTGAAGAACTAGATTATTCTAAAAACAAAACTATTTGTTGTTCTTCAGGAGGAATGGTTAGTCAAACTTCTCCTGAAATAAGCCAAAGGCATATGAAAAGAAGAAGCTCAGAAGGAGATAAGCCAATGGTTACTTACTGTAAAGAATGTGTAAACAGACTTGGCAATCAAAGAGAAATTGACCATATAATAAATTTAATCTTTGATGATAAAGAAAAAGCCTTTACTTCTTATAGACCTTATTCATCAGTTAATTCATGGATGAATAGGTATAAAGCGAAATCTATAAACAAATAAAAAAATCTGGCTTAAAAAAGCCGGGTTTTTTATTTATATAAATCTATAACATTATAATAATTACTAATACTTTTAAAATTCTTTAGATTACTCTTTAATAATCTCTTCTAAAATATTAATTGTATCTGAAATACAATTTACACAAACTTTGTTTATTAAATCGTTTTTGAATGCTTCTACCATACCTTCTTCAGTGGAAATATCTAACCCTAGAAGTTCATAGCATTCTAAAGTTTTGTGTTCTTCTATAAATTTTTCATTAAAAATTTTAATAGTATCTTTAACATTCTTATTGTTTTCACCGTATGCATCTTCAAGACCTAAAACTAAATAAGCTGATGTTACCGCACCGCAGGTTTTTGCTTGGCTCATTCCACAGTCCATCCCACTTACAAGGTTTTTAGCTTTATCTTCATCTATCCCATATTTATCTGCAAAATAGCATAATACTGCTTGAGAACAGCTATAGTTATTTTCCATTAAATATTGTAGTCTATCTTTATCCATAAAGTCCCCTAACCATAATATAGTTCTCTAATTTTTTCGATATCCTCACCTTTTCTATATAAGTGCTGAAGATACTGCATTTTTCCAATCATTTTAATTATTCCTTCATTTCTGAATTTTCTTGCTGAAGCTTTGATAGGAAGTTTTAACTGTTTAAATTTAATTCCTAAATTTTTCATATCAATTGAAAGCTGATAATCTTCCATAATTGGAATATCTCTATAACCACCTATTTTTTCAAAAAGATCTCTCTTTATAAAAATTCCTTGATCACCAAAAGCTATATTCCTCATAGGGACTCGAATATTAGAACACCATTGTTCAAATTTCATTAAAGGTGTCTGCTTATCAAATTTTATCGTAAAACATCCTAAATCTACATTAGAATTCTCAATAGCCTTTATACTATCAGGATGAGGAATAGAATCAATATGAACAAACCAAAGATACTGTGTTTTTGCTAAAGAAGCTCCAGCATTTAGCTGAGCACCTCTGCCTTTGGCTTGTTGAATTTTAGGATAACTTATTTTTTCAAAAGTTCCATCTTTACTAAAACCATCACTAAATATAATATCAAAATTTCCCTTCAATTTACTGATACTATCTTCAAATTTTTCTATATTATTTATTTCATTATAGGTCGGAACTATTATTGTTATCTTCTTTTCCTTCAAGGCTTTCTTCTCCTTCAGGCATATAAAATTTTGCAACTATTAACGATAAAACTACAACAACAGCTACAATAGCAATAGCTATAATTAAATCTTTAGGATTAGGTTCTATAAGTTTATCTCCAAAGTTAATATAAGCAATAGTTCCTGGTAGAACTCCGATAATAGTAGAAGTTAAATAGTGCTTGTATTTCATTTCAGTTAAACCAGCTGCATAATTAATTAAATTATAAGATATTACTGGCAAAAATCTCAATATAGCAAAATATATCCATAAGGATTTTTGATTTTTTAGATATAGCCTATTTTTTACTGAATCAGGCAATCTTGGATATAGAAAATCTTTCACAGAATCCTTTGCTAGATATCTTGTCATAAAAAACATTATTGTAGAATTCAAAAATACTCCAATAAGAGTATAAATACTTCCTTCTACAAGACCAAATATCATTCCTCCCGGCAAAGCAAGGGCTGGAACTGGAAATAAAAATATAGGTAATATTGCCCATAAAAGTATATAAATAACGGAACTTAAAGATTCATTTGAATCTACCCAGTCTCTTATTACATAAGGATCCATATAAGGTATAAGTTTATAAGCTATATATATTACTAGAATTAAAATAGCTATTTTAAATATTTTGAATAAATTATCTTTAGTCATAATCTTTATCTTATAAATTTCTTATTTTTCTATATTTGTTTTTTCTTTTACAGCTTCTTTTTTCTTTTGCTTATCATTCATATATTTTTTTCCTGCATATATAACAATACTTAAAGCGAAAAGAAGTAGTAAAGCTATCATAAGTTTTTGAGCTCCACCTGTTAGTGATCCTCCAACATATGAATACACTATTGTTGCAGGAAGCTGACCTAGACCTGTTGCTATTACAAAAGCAGGTAGACTCATTGAAGTAAGACCTGCTGCATAACTAACTATATCAAAAGATATAAAAGGAAGTAGTCTTGCAACTAAAATTGCATACTTACCATAATCTTCAAAAAACACATCTACTTGTCTTAATCCTTCTCTTCCAGTAAATTTAACAGCAACATCTCTTCCTAAAATTCTTGAAATATAAAAACACATTACTGCTCCCACCATTGAAGAAGTCCAAGACAAAATAGCTCCTTTTACCCATCCAAATATTGCAGCATTTGAAAGTGTTATTAAAAATGCAGGAATAGGCGAGATAATTGATTGTAAGATCATTAGTAAAAAAGAAACTACAGCTGCATAAGAACCATATCCTCTAATATATTCAATAACCCCATCAATTCCCATAGATGTTAGAACTTTTACAGCTGTGTTTATTTCAGTTCTAACTGGTTCAACAAATAAATAAATTAATGCAATAATACCTACGATTGACAACAGTACAATTTTTTTCTTAGTTGTTTTTTTCATCATACACCTCATAAAATTCTTTGTAAATAAAGTTAATAAATTCTTCAGATAGGAAAAGATTTATTTTTGCCAACGTTTCATCATTTGATAAAGTCCTACCACTTTCATATTCAACTTTTGCCATACTGCACCAAGTTAGTCCTCTTAAGCAGTTGAACATATAGTATTTATCGAAAAGTATTCTATCAATAGATCTATAATTTTCGTATTCATCAAGAAAACTATCAATTTCTTTTCTAGTCATTATCTTTTCAGTTTTCCAATTTGTAGTAGTAGGAGCTGTAAAGTGAGCTAAATCTTGTTCACAGTCTCCAATTAAAGGCTTTTCCCAATCTATTATATAAGAGCTTTCTTTATCTTTCCCAATAATAAAATTCCTATTATTAAGTTCAGTATTTATAATACATGGTCTTTTTACTTCATCATAAAGTCCACGGCTTTTTGCTATTCTAAGTAAGTTTTCAATAGACCTTTCAAGTTTAATATCTTTATTATCCCAAGCTTTATATACACTAAACATAGTAATAAATTCATCATACATAACTTTGAAAGGCTCATCTGCTAATATCATTCCATCATTTGTAAATGGTTGATTATGTACTTTGGCTAATAGATAGGCTGCTATATCCAAATCTGTATCGTAATTAAGAGGCTTGCCTTCTAAAAATTCCATCGTCAAAAAACCTTTAGGGATCCATTTACCTTTTTTTTGGACTTTGTAAACCTTTGGAGTAACGCCTGAATTTTCTAGTTTCTTAAGAGCCTGATATTCATAAACTATCTGATTATCCTCAAGATGAAGCTGACTACCTATATTGATTCTAAATACATAATCTTTATCATACCTATAGTTTAGATTATACTCTCCATGACCAAGAATGCTTACTTCATTAGCCCCAACTTCTTCCCTAACTAAGTCTTCAGGATAGTCCAAATCTCTTAATAAAGATAAAATCTTAGTTTTTTTCCCAAGTTTTTCAGCTGTTTTCACTGTATTTTCACAAACATCTGATCGACTATATGTTATACCAGAAAAAACATCATTAGCACTATTCATTCCTATTAAACCATAACCACCATCTTCACTAGGCCCAATTACAATTTGATTATTTTCTAAATAAGAAAAAGCTTCTTCTATATAAGAAGCATTCAAATTAATTAAATCAGATCCTACAAGAACTACCGAGTCATTGTTCTTAAGTTCATAGGCCAAAGTATTAAACATTCTGTCACCGAGATTTTCTCCTGTCTGCTTAACTATTAAAGAATCTGTTAAACTTTTAATATCTTCTTCTTCTCCAATATAATGTATTGAATAAGGTATATTTGTTTCTTTGATTATGGATAATGTATTATGAAGTAGCCGCTTAACCAGCTCCAATCTTTCTTCTTCATTAAGAAGTTCGGACATCCTAGCTTTTCCAAACCCTAATCTAGGTGCTCTAGCAAATAAAATAATTTTTCTTTTCATATAACCTCCTCTCCTTTTATTTTTAGTTAAAGATATACTATCAGTTTATAGTAAAAGATAAAAAACTTAAAGTTATAATGATAATTATATCTTATGCAATCATAAGCTTAGCTGATAAAATATACAATGTATATTAGAGCCTTGTTATTAACACAATAAACTTATTCATATATTATACTCTAGTAAATCTAGGCATATAAAAAAAGAAAAAACTAATTTTTAAAGCCTTTCCTTTATAAAAAAAGTTAAACATCAATAAAAAATATATATCTATATAAAATTATCTGTTAATCCTTTAATATTATTTTTTCGAATTTATGCACTTGTTTTAATCAAGTAAAATTGTTAACACTATTAGTATATATGTAAAACAAAAAAATTGTTATAGAAAAATCTAATCTTTTATCTCACACATAAATGTTTCTAATTAATAATATATATCAAGTATAATAGTACTTAATAAAAAACATTGCTAATTTATTATATTAGCAATGTTTTTTATTATTCTTTCAACCAATTATCTAGTATTATCTCAAAATCGCCTTCTTCTTTTTCATTATTCTCTATATATGTCTCAGGAACTTCTATATATTTCGGATAGATATTAACTTCTCTTAAAGATCTAATTAATTCTTCCATAAATACACCACTTGGAATATCTATAGCACAATTAGGGCTAGATTCTATTCCAATAATGCCTATAAATTCATCACCACCAGCTATATGAGCCTTAATAGTATCAATACTATTAGAAACTAATTTTCTACATAAACTCCTATGACTAGCAATATTATAATCTTGGTAAGCTAAAGGAGGTCTATCAAGCCCCTTGCTCAAAAGTTCTGGACAATCTAATTGAATAATTCCGTATCCTTCTTTTACTAACTTATCCATAAATGGATATGCCCCTCTAGCTCTTTCCCACTTTGGTAAAACTGAATTCTGATTAAGACAGCAATAAGATACAGCTATTAATTTCCTACTACGCATTTTCTCTTCCTAATAAATTATGAGGGAGTTTTTGGATAAGTAATGAAACCAATAGGCAAGAAACTATTTTATCTACAAAATTTGATACAACTACACCAATAAATGTAGAAGCAAATATTTCTTGACCAGCAGCCCTTAATCCAGCAATAATAATATCTGCACCAGAGCCTGTAAATCCTCCAAATAAAATTAACCTTATTGGAGTTCCAATTAGTGGGCTTACAATAGCAAGAATTAATCCAGTTATAAGAGCTTTTTTGTAATCAAATTTACCATCTTTTGCCATAATTCCCACAACAATAGCAGTTGCTATACTAACTAATACAAAAGGAAAAGCAACGAAGCCATCCATAATACCCATAAGTAAATGAGTTCCAATTGCAACTAATATTCCCCATCCAGTACCATAACAAGCCGCCATAAAAATAGTACCCATTGTGTCTAAAAATAGTAGAGGTATTTTTAAAGAAGATACAGCAAGACCTAATACTACATTTAAGACAATAGCCAATGCACCAAAAACCATTATTTTTGTTTTGTTTGTTTCAACCATTAAACCACTCCTTTATTATAAATATGATAATATGACAATTTGAGTATATGCTTAGGATTTGATAACTGCAATGGTTATAAGCAATTATTAAGAAAATAATTTACCATAAGTTTAACTAATAGATTAATTTATTTGATTCGAATTCTTAAGATATAGGTAATAAACATTTATTTTCTATTATAAAATTCAAATAAAAAGAACCAACCTAAATAAGGGTTGGTTCTTTAATTTTAATCTTGATAAACTGCTTCAGGGATTTCGCCCATTTTTGCATCTGCACCATATTTTCTAGCTGCATAGAAAAATGCTGCTATATTTTCTTCGCTAGTTCCAATAGGCATATCGCAACCAAGGTTTAAGATATATCCATTTGGACTATCAGCTGCTTTTTTTATACAATCTTTTACTGCTTCCACAACATCTGCAGGGCTACCGAATCTCATTATTTCTGTTGGAGGAATATTCCCTATAACAGTGAATTTATCTCCAAATTTTTCCTTAGTTTCTCCTATGTCTTCGCAGTTATCTACTGAGAAAGAAGAAATATTTAATTCATATAAGTATGACCAGAATTTCTTTGTATATCCACAAATATGAAGAGTAGGTTTATATCCAGTAATTTCATTAATTCCATCAATTAACTCGTTTAAATATGGGAATGAGTAATTCGCAAACTGATCTTCACTCAAAAGGTCTGACGAACTTATTGGATCAGGTATATAGGCTTCAGCCTTACCAAACTCTCTAGTAAATTCTTCTATAAAAGTTAAAGATGACTTTGTTACAAAGTCTAATAATTCTTTAGCACTTTCTGGGTCTTTTCTAAGATCTCTTAAAAACTTTTCAATTGGTCTTAATTCAGTTGCAAGAGAAATTGGTCCAACAGTAAAAGGATTGATATCTTGATTTGGGAATCTTTCTTTTAATTTCTTTGCTTCTTCAAACATATCCCTTACATATTCATTATTCGCTCGAGTTGGAACTTCAAAATTCTCTAAATCTATTCCACCTGCCATTGCATGTCTAGTTATTCTACTAACACCATTTTCCGGCTCAGTTAATTCAGATCCTAGAGCTTCACCAAAGTTTTGAAGACCATAACCTAAAGCTAGGCCATTTAAATCATATTCTTTAAATTTTTTCTCTTGTAGGTCAACAAATAAATCAAAATTATTGTTTACCTCACGAG
Source organism: uncultured Peptoniphilaceae bacterium (assembly GCA_964432945.1). Classification (GTDB taxonomy): domain Bacteria; phylum Bacillota; class Clostridia; order Tissierellales; family Peptoniphilaceae; genus CAYSPO01. The sequence continues at coordinate 77,470 of CAYSPO010000001.1, read as the reverse complement.
TTGTATACCCTTGATTATTCCAAAAAGGCATATCAAATTCTTCTATTTGAAATGGAATATGGTCTACTCTTTCTCCTGCAAAGTATTTTTCCATTCTCTCTGCTTCAGTCATCTTTGATTTGTAGTTCTTAAATTCTTCTATATAATTAATTTCTTACATTTTTACCACCTAATATTTATTATTTTCCTTAAATTATTTAATCTTGGAAAACAGCCTCAGGTATTTCTCCTAATTTAGCATTTGCTCCATATTTTCTTATAGCATAAGTATATGCATCAAGATTTTCCCTAGGAGTTGAAAATACAATTTGACAACCTGAGTTAACAATATATCCACAAGGACTATCAGCAGCTTTTTTTATACAAGTTTTTACAGACTCTATAACATCTTCTGGTTTTCCTAAAAGCAAAACATCGGTAGGAGGAATATTCCCTACAATCGGCATCTTATCTCCAAAGGCTTCTTTTGTTTCTCCTATATCCTCCCAATTATCAACAGAGAATGATGAAATATTTAATTCTCTAAGATATGGCCAAATGCCTTTCGTATGGCCACATATATGTAGGGCTGGCTTACTTTTACCTACCTCTTCTAATCTTATAGCTAGGTCTGAGAGATAAGGAAAAGATATTTTTTCAAATTGTTTTGGACTTAGGATATCTGTACAGCTTACAGGATCTGCAATACTAGTTGGACAAGGACCAAACTCTTTTACGAATGCTTCTACCCAAAGGATAGAAACTTCATTGCAAAACTCTAGCAGTTTAGCGACTTCATCCCAGTTCTTCCTTGTATCTTTAAGTAATTTCTCTATTGGTCTAATAGATGTTGCATTAGAAATAGGTCCTGTTACAGAAGTTGAGATAACTTCATCAGGAAATATCTCTTTTAGCTTTCTTGCTCGTTCTAACAAGGGAGTTAATACTTTATTGTTATATGGATCAGGTAACTCTAAAGAATCTACATCAAGTTCATAGTCAAGAATATATCTTTCAACATGGTCAACTCCATTTTCGGGAAAAGATAACTCAGAACCTACAGAAGCCCCTACTGTTCTTAGACTAAGTCCTACATTTATACCTGCACCAACTCCATATTGGCTGACTTTTTTCTTAACAACTTCTGCAAATTTTTCAACATCATTATTTATCTCACTTGTTGTATAACCTAAAATATTAGCAAAAGCTTGCTCTGCAGATAAAAAGCTAAAAGGTAAATGATCGACTACTTCTCCTGACATATATTTCTTCATTCTTTCAGAATCTGTCATTGCTTCTTTATAGTTTGCAACTTCTTCTCTGTAATTTATTTTCTCCATATTGCCTCCCTAATTATTTGTTTTATTTGAAAGCCTTTATATTAAGTGTAAATATTTAGCATCTATAAAAAGATACATTTTAAGTGCTTACTTTTAAACTAAAGCTTAGTTTAATCCTTTATATTGTTTTTCCAATGATATATTGTGTTTTCTCCTTAATTAAATAAATCTTTAATGTTCTTTCTCTTTAAATCCGTTCCTATGATTACAATAACTTCATCAAGGTTTTTATCAGTTTCTTCTATATCTAGTTTTGAAGGAGTGTAATTAATAATTTTACCTCCTCCATCATTTATAAAACCTTTTAACCTTAGAAGCTTTCCAAATTCACCTTTTTCAATTTCTTCTATACATTCAGTTATCTTTTCTTCAGTTAATCCTTTACTCTCTATACTAAAGCTAGAGAAAACTAAATCAGCAGGGTTTGAAACTGATTTTTCTTCTTCCCCTAAAAAACCAATTTCTGCTGTATCTATTACTTGAATTAAATCTTCTTTATCTAGCTTTCTATAATCTGATGAGAAAACAACTGCCTTGCTATTAAGCTGTGCTATATCCTTGGCTACCTTTGATATTTCTTCATCTGAAAAATCTTCTAAGTTAGTTAAAAATATTATATTTGCATTCTCTATTTGATCTAGATAAAATGGTCCGAAATTTTCTTTATAGTCCCAGTAAGTATCTATATCTACTAATGAAACTAATTTATTTATTTCAAGATTAATGTTTGTCATCCTACTTGCATCTTTTATGCCTTGAATAACATCAGACAATCTACCAACACCTGATGGCTCTATTACTATGGTTTCTGGATTAAATTCATCATGAATTTCCTTTATTCCACTAGCAAAATCACCTCTGAGAGTACAGCAAATGCAGCCAGCAAAAATCTCTTTTACAGGCACTTCTTCTATTATTAGGTCTGTATCAATAGAAACATCTCCAAATTCATTTTCTATTAAAGCTGACTTTCCTTCTATTAATGGAAGATATTTATTAATAAAGCTTGTTTTTCCTGCCCCTAAAAATCCTGATATTATATCAACTTTCATTTTATCTCCTCTATCAATTTTCCATCTTTAAACTTAGGATATATCATTGAATTTCTAAATATACTTTCATAATTTTCAGTAACAGCCAATTCAACATATTCTATATCTTTTGCAATTCTATTTAATTCTTCTTTTATATCATTATTCATAAGAGCCATATATGCTCCTGTCTTGGCAGAGTTCCCAAGATATTGAATCTTATCTTTAACTCCTGCTGGAAGAATTCCAGTCCCAACTAATGAATCTGCTGGCAGATGAGAACCGAATTGACCAGCAACATAGACAACATCAAGGTCATCCATAGTAATACCCGCTACATTAAGAAGAGCTAAAAATCCTGACAAGATTGCTCCTTTAGCTAGCTGAACTTGCCTAACATCATCTTGAGTTATAACAAGTCTTGGAGATTCATTCATTAAGAATTCCCTTTTTTTACCATCAAGTTCGATAAGGTCATACCTATAATCATCTTCAGATAAATCTTCTTTTTTAATAAAAACTCCTCTATCTTTTACTAAGCCAACCTTAAGTAATTCTTTAACAACTGCTAAAATACCTGAGCCACAAATACCTATAGGATCTTCATCATCTATTGTTTTCAGCTTTACGCCTTCTTCACTTATAGTAATATCTTCAATGGCACCTGGCTCTGCTCTCATACCGCAAGAAATATTCATTCCTTCCAAAGCTGGACCTGCAGCACATGAACAAGAATAAAGTTTACCCTCTTTAGCTAAAACAATTTCACCATTTGTTCCAATATCGATGAAAAGTTGGTTTTCTTTTTTCTTTTCCATCTCTGCTACATATACTCCAGCTACAACATCTGAGCCTATAAAAGCTGAAACATGAGGTAATGTATAAAGAATAGTATCTTTTCCAGCTTCTAAACCTATTTCGCTAGCAAGAACTTTTTGACTTTTAGTAAAAGCTGGTTTATATGGGTATCTTCCCATACTTGTTGAATCTATTCCCATAAGTAAGTGAGCCATAGTTGTGTTAGCTGAAATAATTATTTCTAGTATTTCATCTGGATCAATTTTAGCTTCTTCAACAAGTAAACTTATCATGCTATTGATAGAGCCTACAATTGCTTCTTGTAACTTATCCTTCCCATCAGGGTGGTCAGCTGCATAAGAAATCCTTGTTAAAACATCAAGTCCAAAGTTCTTTTGCATATTAACCATAGAAGCGTCTGCCTTAGTTTCTCCATCTCTTAAATCAATTAAAGATACTGCTACAGTAGTTGTTCCTATATCAATAGAAATTCCATATCCTTCTTTAAAATGCATTTCGAATTCTGGAATATATCCTTTAGTTAATACTTTTGTTTTTCTTTCATTTTGAATAAGTTCTACCTCGAGCTCAGTCCAATCAGTGATTAAACAAGATAGTCTTATTCCTTCTGCTTCGTCTTTTTCTCTAATATGTTTTCTTTCAGAAATACCGATTTCTCCCGGATCTCCTGAATGAATTTTAACCTTACACTTACCACAAGTTCCTTTTCCATTGCAAGGATTATCTATAAAATGCCCATGGTTAACAAGTGCTTCTAATAAAGTTACATCGTCTTCTACTTCAAAGCTAATATCTTCATTAAAAATCTTAACTTTTTTCATCTAATCTTCTTCCTTAACTTCTTCTAACATTGCTTTTAAATTTTCAATTGGAGTCTTCATACCAATTCCACAAGCAGGTGCTACTATATCTGTTCCATTATTTATAGTGTTTCTAGTAAGAGACCTAATTTTCTCTGGATCCATAAATTCCAAAGAATATGTGCTAACATTTCCCATAACTACTCTATGACCTAAAACTTCTTTTACCTTAGAGATAGGAACATAGGAATCAAAACTTAGAGCATCTGCTTTGACAGCATCAAATTCTTTCAAAACAGCCTGCATCCTACCGCATATATGAACTATGGTAAATACATCATCAGGAAGAGCATCGAGAACCTTATTTAAGTACGGAACTGCATATTCCACAAACATTTTTGGCCCTAATAACTCTCCAGTAGCAGTAGGATCAGAAATAGAAATTATATCGGCTCCAGCCTCTGCTTGTTTTACAGCAAAAGCTACAACTTGTTCAGTTATAAATTCCATATATTCATGAGCCATTTCTCTTTTTCTAATTAATTCTTTATAAAATGGCACCGGATCCATAACAGATCCTGCAGTTGAAAAAGGTCCTGTAACATTTCCTACTATTGGTATATCAGGATTTCCTTTTTCTTTAAGTATCTTTATCCCATCAATTACAACCTTACACCTACCTTCATCAAAGTTAATAGGTTTTAGAATATTGTAATGTTCAACTGATTTTATAGGATATCCTGAAACATGTGGTTCATAAATATCAGTTCCTAAATCAACCTCAGCTCCCATATCTTCAGATTCAGCAGTCATATCAAACGGAATACCATAATTTTCAAAAATATTGTTCTCAACAACTGCCATGGCAAGCCCAGCCATTTTTTCTGCATCCCAGTGGGCTTCTTCGTAATCAATTCCAGAAATATCTTGAAGATCTTTAGTAATCATATTCATCATTCCCCCTGGACACATAACAGGAGGTCTGTCTACATCGTTGCCTCTTAATACTTCAATAAGTCTGGCTTTAGAATTCATATTTCACCTATGCTCCTATATTAAGCAATTCTTTTGCTCTTTTTGCTGCTTCAACTGCATTTTCAGTATATGCATCTGCTCCAATTTTCTCTGCAAATTTATTTGAAATTGGGCCTCCACCAATCATAACTTTTACTTTATCTCTAATTCCTGCTTCTTCTAAGTGTTGGATAACAGTTTCCATTCCACCCATTGTTGTAGTCATTAAAGTGGACATACAAACTAACTGAGCATCAGACTCAATAGCTGCATCTACAAATTGAGAAAGAGGAACATCTCTACCTAAGTCAATCATATTAAAACCAGCTGTTTCCATCATAATTTTAACAAGGTTCTTACCAATATCATGAGTATCTCCTTCAACAACACCGATAACTCCTGTTACTTTTTTCTCATCATCATTTTTTTCTAGGTGTGGTTGAATAACATCAAGACCGTTATACATTGCATCAGATGCAATTAAAACGTCAGTTATAAAATATTCACCTTCATCATAATACTCAGATACAACATTCATTCCTGCTACAAGTCCTTCCATAATACCTTCATAGGCATCATATCCTGCATCTATGTATTCTTGAGCAACTTCGGCTATTTCTTCATCTTCCATATCAATTACCATGTTTTTTAATTCTAATAATAATTCATCTTTTGATCTTGTCATTTTTATCTCTCCTTTATTTTTTATTTAATTTTAATAACTTCTATTTTTCCACTTTTCATATGACTTTTAATATTATTGATACATCTAGAACCTATAAGAATTCCTTCATCTAGAACTTCTGGAAAAGCTTCTCCATAGTTAAGATTTTCATCAACAGCTACATCAACAAATTCAGCTCTCCCTGAATCTATTAAGCCATAAGTTAACTTAGGACATATATGTATAGGAACTTTCTTCTCTAGAGTATTTTCTAAATCCTTAAGAAAATCTACAAGAAAATTATCTATATATTGAACCATCATCTTATCCCCTAAAATACTCACTGATACTGCAGAGTCCCCATAAGATATAATATCTGCTCCTCTTTTTATTCCCTCTTGGATATAGGCCTTTATATTTCTATGGACTTTTTCATAAACCTTATCCATTAGTTCAGGATTTCTTCGCATAGTCTTAAATATATTTTTAGGCTCAGTTAAAATATTCAAAACTGCAATAGGCCCTGAAACCTTAAGTATTACATCTTCGCCATCTTCTTTAAGAATTTCAATAGCATCTAAAACTTCCTTAATTCTTCCTTTAGAAAAATCTATGTCAGGAATTTTTAAAAATTCTTCAAGATTTTTGAAAATTGGATTTGCACCCCTTGGACCAATATTTTCATCACCATAGTTCACATTTCCTCCAAAGGCTTCCCCTTCAACTGTATAACAAAAAGGAAGTGTGGCATAAGGCGTTTCATTTTTCTGCCTTATATACTTTGAAATATTAGCCATAGACTTAGCCTCTTTGTAAGCATCCGGAAATTGTAAATTCAAAGATTGTTTTACCTCTGGATTAATAGTTGTTGGATTGTCATTAAAACAAGAGTAGTCCCTTATTTTCATATTTTCCACTAAAATATTCATCTCCTTTAATTTAACTAAATTAAATCTAATATGTGTAAAAAATTTTAATTCCTATAATAACAATCTAATTACTGGTATTATTAATCAGTAATTAAAATATATTTTTGTATAAAAAAAACGATAAGCAAAAAGAGGTTAGGCCACTTTTTAATCCTTACCGAAAAAAGTTCTTGAGGTATCCTGACTTGATTTCAACCGAATTAAAGCGCCTTCCCGTTAAGTGGCTCCTGCCTTATCGTCAATCACACAGTAGAGTAAGCTGTTCTGGATTCTAACCAGATTCCTTCAATATTATTTTTTAATTAATTTCAAATTCTTCTTCATCACCCTAACAGCTAAATCTTCATCAATCATAGATAAAAGTCCCATCGCAGATAGCACATAATTCTCATCTATATAGAACTCAGGATTTTGAGGTTTTAGCGAATCAGATTCTTCTGTATTATAAACTGTAGATTTTAAGATTTCATAAGGATAGTTTGTGTTAACAAGAACACCACCAGTTCCTATTACAACTGGGAGATTAAGTAAATCTTTTCCTGTTTGCTGGAATATTGGCCCAATCGGCGAATATACTTCTTTAACAATACCTGCATGTCTAGTCATAGAAAGCCTAGAACACACTTTTGCTATACTTATATCAAAATTTAGATCTCTATCTTCTGTTGCAATAAAAGATGGATTATCAATTCTCTTTTCTATTTCTTTATCTATTTCATAATCCCACTTATCACCTAAGTAATTTTCAAACATTTCAGGATTAGCTTCATAAACATGAGGACAAGAATATCTCATACCTAAATCGCCTTCTACAGTTCGTTTAGCGAAAGGCTCTTCAAGCCCCTTAAAACTTACAGAAGGATTACTTGGCCAACCCTTGGCAATTGAATGAATATCTGTTGTTGCCCCACCAATATCAACAACAGCTAAATCTCCAAAGCCTTCTTCATTTTTGTTTCCTTTAGATAAAGTTTCAGCTGCTGTAAGAACAGCTGCAGGGGTTGGCATAACAACTTGACCTATCTCTTCTTCTATCTTTTCCATTCCCTTTGCCTTGGCAATATTATCCATAAAGATTTCCCTTATAGTCTCCCTGCAAGGCTCTACATTTAGCTCATTGATTTTAGGCATAACGTTCTCAGTTATAAAATATTCAATACTACCCTCAAAGATTTTAGAGATTTCATCATTAACTGATTTATTTCCAGCAACTACAATAGGACATTTAATATTATTTTCTCTAAGCATTCTTGCGTTATGTATTATAACTTCCTTATTGCCTCCATTGGTTCCACCTGCTAAAAGAACAATATCTGGATTTGAAGAAACAATTTCTTCAAGTTCTGCTCTATTAAGCTCATGAGAATAAACTCCTGTAATCTTAGCTCCTGCACCTAAAGCTGCTCTTTTAGCTGCTTCAGATGTTAAAGCTGGAACAAGACCAATCGCAATTATTTGAAGTCCACCTGCAGCTGATGAACAAACTGAAGTTTTCACTATTTCAATTTCTTCATCTACTTTAGATTTTATTTCATCAAGGGCAATATGAAAGCCTTCCATAACATCTGTTTCAACCGTTGTATAAGATCTAGCTGTTGCAGCAATTTCTTCTTTATCTATATCCACTAAAGTAAGTTTAGTATTGGTACTTCCAAAGTCTACAAATAAATAACCTTTCATAATCACCTCCTATAATAGTTATCATTACTCTTTCACTTAAACAGTGTATCATTTATTATAATATAGTAGGATTATGTTTTTTTATAACACATATATATGTATAACTTATATTAATATGTGAGTATTAAAATAACTAATACATAAAATTTATTTGATGTAATTATTGACAATAGATAAATAAAGGAGTAAGATATACATATCAAATATTTTTGATGTAAGGGGTGAAAATATGACAGATTTTTCTAGAGATGCTCAAATTTTTAAAGCTCTTGCCGATGAAAAAAGGTTAAGAATTCTAGACCACTTAAAAAACGGAGAAAAATGTGCATGTGTTCTAATAGACTATATGGACATGGGACAATCTGCTCTATCCTATCATATGAAAATATTATGTGAATCTGGGATAGTTTCTAGTAGACAAGAGGGAAAATGGACACATTATAGCCTTAATAAAGAAGGTATTAAATATGCTTCTAATAGAGTATTAGAATTATCACTTTCCAATACAAAAGAAAAATTAGAATGCTTTAAATAAAAGTCATCTTTCGATGGCTTTTTAAAATACTTTATACATCAAATTTATTTGATATGAAAAAAATAATGGAGTGTGATTCTATGAATTTATTTAGTTCTATTTGGCTATTCATTCAAAACCAAGTACTAGGTATGAAGTGGTTAAACAAACTGGTAGGTAATATCTTATCAAATTTTGGAATTGATATTACTAGTAAAGTCGGTGGAAGTCTACAATTTTTCTTCTACGATGTTATCAAAATAACTATACTCTTATGTTTACTTATTTTTATAATTTCGTATATACAAAGCTTTTTCCCACCAGAAAGAAGCAAAAAAATCCTAGGTCGTTTCAATGGACTTGGAGCCAACATCATATCTGCCCTTTTAGGAACGATAACCCCGTTTTGTTCATGTTCATCGATTCCAATTTTTATAGGATTCACTAGTGCAGGACTACCTCTAGGTGTTACATTTTCTTTTCTAATATCTTCTCCTATGGTTGATCTAGGAAGTCTTGTCTTGTTAATGAGTATTTTTGGTGCAAAAATTGCAATTGCCTATGTATTACTAGGTTTAGTAATCGCAGTTGTTGGTGGTAGCTTAATAGAAAAAATGCACATGGAAGAATATGTCGAAGGCTTTGTAACAGAGGCTGGTAATGTAGATATTAACTCACCAACACTAAATAAAAAAGACAGATTAAATTTTGCTAAAGAACAAGTAGTAGGAACTTTTAAAAAAGTTTTTCCTTATATTATATTAGGAGTTGGAATAGGAGCATTTATACATAATTGGCTACCTCAAGAATGGATTGAAAGTATTTTAGGTCAAGATAATCCATTTGGAGTAATCTTAGCAACACTTGTTGGTGTACCGATGTATGCCGATATCTTCGGAACAATTCCAGTTGCCGAAGCCCTACTAGCAAAAGGTGCCCAATTAGGAACTGTACTGTCCTTTATGATGGCAGTTACTACTTTAAGTTTACCTTCATTAATAATGTTAAAGAAAGTCGTAAAGCCTAAGCTACTTGCTTTATTCTTCACAATATGTACCTTAGGAATCATTATTGTAGGTTATATTTTTAATATTTTTAGTCCAGTTTTAATATAAAGGAGAATAATATGAAATTATTTGGTAAAAATAAAAAACCAAAAGAATGTAGTTGTTGTTCAAGTGATACTCCAATTAAAATTAGCAAAGAAGAAGATAGAAAAAATAACGAAGGAATAAAAATACTAGGATCTGGTTGTGCAAAATGCAAACAATTAGAAAAAGCCACTATAAAAGCAATCTCAGAATTAAATCTTGATTTAGAAGTAGAGCATGTAACAGATTTTTCTGAAATAGCAAGCTATGGTGTAATGACAACACCAGCCCTAGTGTTAGATGGAGAAGTCCTTTCCTATGGAAAAGTATTAAAAACTGAGGAAATAAAAGAACTTTTAAAAGATAGAATATAAAATAGTAAACTATATTGGTCCTTCCTATAAATGTAAAACTCCTACACAAATATATTAAAGTGTAGGAGGTTTTTATTAATAAATTCATTGTAATTAACTTCTAATCTTCTTTCATACCTTCAGGCATTTCGCCAAGCTTAGCTCCAGCCCCATAAGTTCTAGCAGCCCAAACGAAAGCTTTAAGATTTTTTTCGCTAGTTCCAGGAGGAATTTGACATCCTGTTCCTAAAATATATCCCCTTTGAGAAGTGGAACCTTTTCTTATACAAGACTTACAAGCTTCGATTACATCATCTACACTTCCAAATCTCATAACTTCAACAGGTGGAACATTGCCTAGAATAGGCATAATATCACCTAAAACTTCCTTTAATTCTCCTAAATCTTCAACATTATCTACACTAAAAGAAGCAACATTTAATTTTTTAATATCTTCCCAGATTCCTTTAGTATGGCCACATATATGTAGGCTCGGTTTTATGCCAGTTATTTCAATTAATCCATCTACTAATTTTTCCATATAAGGATAAGAAAATTCTTTAAATTGTTCTTTACTTAAAATATCAGTGCTTGTTAAAGGAGCCGAAATAGAAGTAGGACCGGGACCGAATTCTTCTGTAAAGGCTCTAACCCAAGTTAAATTATGATCAACACAAAGCTGTAATAATTTATGAAGTTCTTCTTTATTTTTTCTAGTATCCTTTAAGATTTTTTCAATTGGTCTAATTGCAACAGCTGTAGATAAAGGACAAACTACCCCAGTAGTAACTTTTACATCAGGAAATTTTTCTCTTATAGCCATTCCCCTTTTCATTAAAGGAGTTAGAATTTCATTATTCCAAGGATCAATTTTTTCGATTTTATAAAAATCATTATAATCTTCTAAAACTCTTTCGACGATTATATCAATTCCATCTTCTGGGTAATGAAGCTTAGATCCAACAGCAGCTCCCATAGTTCTTAAGCTTAGTCTATTACTTAACCCTTCCACACCTAATTCATCTTTTATATAAGCAACAATTTCACTATAAACATCTAAATCTTGCAAGTCTTCTATTTTGTGACCTAGAATTTGTGCAACTGCAAAATCTGGTAGATGAAGCATATAAGGTATATGATCCACTCTTTCGCCACTTATATATTTTTTCATTCTTTCTGATGATGTCATTTCTGGTACATAATTTTCCATGTCTTTTTCTATTACTGAATAATCCATACTTTCACTTCCTTAAAGTTTATTCTGTTATACTTATTAAAAGCATATCACTGATAATGATTAGCAGTTATAAAATTACTCTATGCAAATAAACTTATATATACTTTGCTTATTAACTTAAAATAAAAAGTAGTATTAATGTTTAACTAAATTCAATACTACTCTAAAATAAATCTTTTTTAATTCGCATTAACCTCTAAGCTTTTCTAACTTCACAAAGTAAATTTTTTAATACAGGAAAACCACTTATAGGATCAACATTTTCTATATCTGTTAAATAGTTTGTATTTGCATCTTTCCATAAGCCAAGTTGAAAATCTTGACCTCCACCTACATTTATTTCTGTATCACCTTTATTAATACCTTCTATTACATTAGCAATAACTTTTATTTCTCCTCTTAATGTTGAAACTATTACTTCATCTCCAGTTGAAATTTCTCTTTCTGTTGCATCTTCTATATTCATAATTATATGAGGTGATTCTTGAAATTTTACTAATTCTGGAATATTTAGATGCTGAGTTCTAAATGTGCTTTGAATTCTCGCTCCTGAATTTAAAATTAATGGATATTTTTCTGCCAAGTCTGGATTATTTATTCTACCTTCTTTAGAAAATTCAAATTTAGGTAAACCATCAAATCCATAGGATTCTAGCATAGAAGATTTAAATTCAAACTTGCCACTTTGTGTAGGAAACCCAGCCTTTTTGTCATTTCTAAGCCCACCTGTTTTATATTTATAATAAGTTCTTTCACCTTTGTCTAAGCTTACTCCTTGTGGATTTTCTAGTATTGCTTTTAGAAGTTCAGGATCTGAACCAAATTTAGCTTGAAGTAATTCTTCTGAATTCTCAGGATAATTATCTCCATATCCCAGTTTTTCAGCTAAAGCATGGATGATTTCAATATGAGACTTAGCTTGACCAATTGGCTCAATTATTCTTTCCCTTTTTCTTACCATATCGGGATAACAAGCGTAAGATTCATCTTCAAAATAAGTAGTTGCTGGTAATACAACATCTGCATAAAGTGTATCTTTAGACATAAATCTATCCACTGTTACAAACATTTCTAAAGATTTTAATGCTTCTTCATAAAGTTGGCTTGAAGGATAATTTATGCTTATTACTGATCCAACATTAAAAAGTCCTGCAATCTTATATGGTTTTTCTTCCAATACAGCTTTTGGAAAACTATTAAATTGCATATTTCCAGTAAGATCACAGAATAAAGGATAATTTTTATAACCAACTGGAAGATTTTCTTCTAGACTTCTTTCTTTTTTTAATGAATATTCTTCTTTTTTAGCTTTATCTAGAATTAATCCTCCTTTTTCATCTAAATGACCTGTCATTGCCCACAATGAATAAATAGCTCTAATTGTTTGAACTCCACAATTTGAATACTCTAGTCCTGTATAAGTTAAAAGTGTTACTTTTTCTTTGGACAATTCTCTAGCTATTAGATAAAAATCTTCTTCCTTTATTCCACATACATCTAAAACTTTATCCAAAGTAAAATCTTTTACATATTTTTTTAATTCTTCAAAACCATAAGTATATTCTTCAACAAACTCTTTATTATATTTATTATTTTCGATTAAATAATTTATCAGTCCAAATATTAGAAATCCATCTGTCCCAGAGTTTACTAATACAACTTCATTAGAATTATCTGCCATTATAGACTTATAGTGGTCAACGGTTATAACTTTTGCTCCTCTTTTTCTTGCTTCTTTAATTCTATGATACTTAAGAGGAGGTGAAGCTGCTGGAGGATTTGTTCCCCATACAAATATAGTATCTGCATTTTCTATATCCGCGTTTATAAAACTTGATGGTATTCCCATTGTAGGTATAGGAGCAAAAACTCCATATGAAACATAACAAAGGGAGCCTACACTTCCAGTATTTGGAGATCCAAGATAGCCAAATATTCCACCATATTTATTGTCGCCAGTTCCAGAGAAAAAATCTTCAAATTGCTGATCAAAAGCACCTCGTCCGTAATGACTTGCTAAAGACTGTGCTCCATATTTATCTTTTATTTTCAAAAAACCTTCACTTGCATAGCTTAAAGCTTCTTCCCATGTTGCTTCTCTAAAATCTTTTGTACCTTTTTTACCTGTTCTTATTAGTGGAGTTGTTATTCTATCTTCAGAATAAACTATTTCCTTAGCTTTTGATGCCCTTAGGCAAATTAATCCATATTTATTCTTTTCAGATTTTAATACCTTATCAATCTTTCCATCTATTTTATGTATTTCAACAGCACAGTTTCCAGGGCATATACCGCATATACCCTCTATTATCTCCATCTTATTTGATATTTCTGACATAAATCCTCCTTTATTATTTTCAGGGAAACATAATTCTATGTAAAATAAAAATAAACAAGGCAATTGCTCTGTTTCTCTTCTATATAGTATATATGTAACATTTGTTTATTATGATTAATTTATCTTATATAATTATTATTTATCTTTATACCTAAAAATAGAAGCTAGGACAGTCCTAGCTTCTAAGTGATTATTTTTTAAAATTCAACTTTTTGATCCTCGAGATTGCTCCATTCCATCATTGAGCCATCATATACTTTTATATTTTCATATCCTAAAACATATTTAAGAACAAACCAAGAATGAGAAGCTCTATGCCCTCTTTGACAGTAAACTACTACATCTGAATCTTCATTGATTCCTACTTCAGAATATAGCTGTTTTAATTCTTCAGCTGATAAAAATCTACCGTCTTCTCCAACAGTAGACATATATGGAACATTTACAGCTCCTGGTATATGACCACCCTTAGCATTCCCACCACTAGTTGGCTCTTTGCTAGCATACTGTTCTGCTGGCCTACAATCTAATAATATAGCATCTATTTTCCCATCTATAATATCGATAACATAATTTTTATCTACATTTATTGTGTTTTCTTGAGTTATTATTTTATATTCTGATTTAACTTGTTCTTTTTGAGGCCCCTCTTCTATCTCAAATTCTCCATTTGACCACTTATCGTAATGACCATCTAAGATATAAGTATTTGTATGACCGTATGCTTCTAATGTCCAAATAAGTCTTGGAGCCATTTGAGGCTTTGAAGCTTGAGAATAAACTATTATTGTATCTGTATTTTTTATACCATATGAAGACATTAATTCTTCAAATTGTTGTGGAGTTGCAAGTTCTCCATCTATTGGATTGTCTGGATCTTCAAATTCCTTGTTACTAATATTTAAAGCGCCAGGTATATGTCCAAGTTCGTAATCTTCTGGTTTTCTAAGATCAAAAACTTTAACATCTTCTTTTTTTATCATTTTAGTAACTTCTTTAGCGTCTAAAACTCTGCCTTCTATATCTATTGGAGTTTCGTCATCTTTAAGTATATCTTCAGATATAGTTTGTTCTCCTCCAACTATAACTAGCTTTTCTAGTTTATCTATATAAGATTTTGCTTCATCATCTAATGCACCTTTCCTAGTTAATATAATAGGTGATTCAAATTTATTTAAAAATGAAACTGAAGTAAGTCCATCAGGATATCTCTCCCCGCTTACTAAAACACCATTTTTAGCATCTTTGAAAAACTCATCTAATAATAACATTGAAGTTTCATATCTATCTTTACCTGCTATCCTTCTTCCCTTAAAATCCGGAAGTTCTATTTTCTCTTTTCCGCCAATAACTATAATTTCTTTATCTGTTTTTGGAAGTTCTTTACCATTTGATAACATTAAAAGAGCACTATTCTTTGCTAGATAGTTAGATGAAGAAAGTGCATCTGCAAAATCTATTCCACTAACTAAAACTAACTTATCAAACTCACCTAATTTTTCAGTTTCTTTCATTATAAGTTTAGAAGTCTCATATCTATCTTTTCCACCAAGTCTTATAATTTTATAATCTTTATCTAGATTATCTTCTATTTCTTTTGAAATAGAATTTTTCTCTCCTAGAATATAAATATTTTTAGCTTCCAATCTTTTAATCTCTTCTTTAAGATCAGAACTTATTGGCCCTTTTCCTACTAAAAGGATAGGTGCATCAAGATTTAAAGATAGCTGACCTCCAGCTAAAGCATCTGCAAATTCATCACCACTAGCAAGTATCACATTTTCTGAATTAGTATAGTTACTTTTAGATACCTCAATAGCTGTTTTATACTTATCTTTACCAGAAACCCTATTTACATTATCAACTGCATTAGCAACACTAATTGTCATCCCTAATGTTAAAGTGACCGCTAATATCTTAGAAACAAATTTTTTCATAAGCCCTCCTAGTTATTATAATATTCAATATAAAGTATATCACTTTAACTAGTGAATTTGATAAATTACACATTCATATTAAATATTACAATAACAAAATAATAGTATTATATATTCCTATGCTCTTAACAGGGATATATTTAAAACACTAATACGACATAAAATCTGCTTTTATATAATTTATAAGAGTTAAATAAAATCTTAAAATCTCTATTTATTCTTAATCTTCTTCAGAACTTAATATGAATCATCTATAAAACCCCTGATAATAATTAGTTTATTTTAAAAATGTAATCACTAAAAAAAGCTTTTATAGACTACTATAAAAGCTCTTTTAATTTATACTCTATTATAATTAATATTCCATAATTTTAATTCAAAGACTTTTTATATAAAAGATTAAAAATCTTTATTTTTAAGTCCATCATATATACCATCTAAATGACTAAAATCTATTAATCTATTTCCTTCTAAGCAAAGAACTTTTAGTTTATTTAGTTTATGGAGCGGCTCAACTGTTTTAAGTTTATTATTTCTTATTTGGAGCTGCTCTAAATTTACTTTATATCTTAACGGTGAAATATCTTGTATTTTATTATCATCTAAGTTCAAAATTTCAATGTTTTTTAAAGGTTTTAATGAATGTATATCGATAATTGAGTTATTATGTGCTCTTAATCTTTTGAGCTTAGATAAAGATTCCAAAGCTCTGATATCTGTTATTTGGTTGTTATCAATATGTAGTCTTTCTAGTTTATAAAGACTCCTTATTGCATCTATATTTCTAATTTTATTATGAGAAAGCCTAAGTGTCTTCAAGTTTGAGGTATATCTTAACCCTCTTATATTAGTTATCCTATTTTCTTCAGCGTAAAGAGCTTCAAGATTATCAAGTCCTGTTAAGAACTCAAGGTTTATAACTCCTGTGTTATCTACATGAAGCCATTTTAAGTTTTTATTAGTAATAAAAAGGTCATTAGGAAGTTCATATAAGTTATTGTCATCTAAAGCAATTTCTTTTAGATTCTCTAATCCTTCAAAGGTATCGCAACTTATATTTTTTAAATCACAATTTCCTAAATCAATATACTCTAACTGTTTAAATTTTTTAATAATGTGTAAAAATATAGAAAACATTGGACAAGACCAAAGTCGAAGCGTTTTTAAATTTCTAAGCTTATCAAGCCCAGAAAAATCTCTAATCTCACTTGCAGAAAAATCTATTTCTTCTATTTCATCTAAATGATTTTGATTTAAATCTCCTGGATAATTATCTAAAGATAACCTTACGATTTTTTCTAATTCCTTGTCCTTAAATAAGGATTTACCCCACTCTTCTTCTTTATTTTTATTATCACAAGATTTGCAATGAGAGCAAGCTTGTTTTTCAATATAAAAAAAAGTATCATCTTCTTTAATAAAAACATCTAAAACTTTATCATTAGAATTAATTTCCCCAATATATTTTAATTTCTTCATGACAACTCCCCTCTTTGCTAATCTCAAGTACTCTACTATTATAACATTTAAATTATCGCTTTATCCTATTATATATTACTTAAAATAAATTTCAAAAATATTAGAATATTTTATAATCTTTTATAATTATAATAATTTTTTATAGTTGATTTGATAAAAGCTTTCATTTAATCATTTAATCATTTATAATAACACTTAGCATAAAAATAGGTGATGAAATGAAAGTAGATTTATTAAGAGAAAAAATATTGCCAAGTCTTTTAAAATTAGCTTGGCCACTGATGGCAACATCATTTGTTCAAGTTACATACGCACTAGTTGATATGATGTGGTTAGGGCGGCTTGGTACTAATGCTGTTGCAGCTGCAGGAACTGTTGGTACATATGTATGGCTAATAAACTCAATTATGCTTATACCTAAAATAGGCGTTAGCATAAGAGGAAGTCAATCTTATGGAGCAGGAGACTACGAACAAACCAAGAAATCTTTTAGAAATGCCCTGCAATATGGGGTATTTTTGAGTATAATTCTTTCAATCTTATGTATAACTTTTAGAGAATCTTTAATAGGAATATATAATTTTGAAGCAAATGTACATCAAATGGGTCTTGATTACTTTACTATAATTGCTCTTGGTTTTGCCTTTACATTCCTTAATCCAATTATTTCAGCTTGCTATGGATCTATGGGAAATTCCCTTACACCATTTAAGTACAACATAATAGGACTTATAACAAATATTATTCTAGATCCTGTACTAATCTTTGGATATGGGCCTATCCCTGCTTTAGGAATAACTGGAGCAGCTATAGCAACTGTCTTTGCTCAATTTATAGTAACCATACTTTTTATCACTTTCATAATAAGAGAGAATGATTTATTGTATCATGCAAACTATTCCCAAGCTCCATCCTTAGATGAACTTAAGAAAATAACAAAATTAGGTATTCCAGGAGCTTTAAGCTCAGGTATTCAAGCAATAGTTACCATGGTATTAAATAAATTCACTTCAATTTATGGTTCTATGCCAATTGCAGTATATAGTGTAGGAAGCCAAGTAGAGTCTATATCTTGGTTAACATCTGAAGGATTTGCTTCGGCAATAACTGCATTCGCTGGCCAAAACTTTGGAGCTAGAAAATTTGATAGAATAAGGGAAATGGCAAAAAAATCCTTATCTATGATGTTTGCTGCAGGAACTGTTGTAATGTTAGCTTTTATATTTTTTGGAAATGAAATTTTCAATATATTTCTTCCTAATGATCCTGAAGCAGTAAAATTAGGTGTTAAATACTTTATAATTTTAGGAGTAAGCCAACCTCTTATGAATATAGAAACAGGATCTAGTGGGGTCTTTAATGGAATAGGACAAACCAGATTTCCAGGTGTTGCTGGTTCTCTTCTAAATCTTTTAAGAATACCTATGGCTCTTTTCTTTATGAGATATTTTGGTGTTCTAGGGATATGGATGTCAATGTCTATAAGTAGTATATTAAAAGGACTAGTTTTCTATCTTGTTCTTAGGGGAAGACTAAATGATTTAGAATTAGAATTCGAGTAATAAAAAAAGACCATTATGGTCTTTTTTTATTTTAAGCAAACTGAGAACTATAAAGTTCTCTATAATATGATTCATTTTCCATTAACTCCTCATGATTACCTTCTTCTCTTATTATCCCATCTACGAGAACGATAATATTATCTGCATTTTTTATTGTAGATAATCTATAGGCAATCACTAAGGAAGTTCTACCTTCTATTAATCTAGACATTGCTTCTTGTATTATTATTTCTGTTTTTGAGTCTACATTTGAAGTTGCTTCATCTAAAATTAACATTGGAGCATCAATAAGCATAGCTCTTGCGATTGATAAAAGCTGCTTTTGACCTTGAGATAAATTTCCTGCTCCATCTGAAATAATACTGTCATATCCATCAGGTAGGTTTTCAATAAAATTAGCTATATTAGCTGCTTCTGCAGCTTTTTTAATTTCCTCATCACTTGCATCTGGTCTCCCATATGCAATATTTTCTTTAATAGTTCCTTTAAAAAACCAAGTATCTTGAAGCACCATTGCAAATGAATCTCTTAAGCTTTTCCTTGTTATCTTTTCTATAGGTATTCCATCTATTAAAATTTCTCCATCTTGTGGATCATAAAATCTCATTAATAAATTTATTATTGTTGATTTACCTGAACCTGTTGGTCCAACAATAGCTGTCAGTTCTCCTTCTTTTATATCTATTGAGAAGTCTTTTATTATATTTTTATCTTCTTCATAGGAGAATTTGATATCGTTAAATACGATCTCTCCATCTACATTTTTTAAGTCTATTGCATTTTCTATATCCTTTGGCTCAGATGGTTCATCTAAAAGTTTAAATACTCTATCTCCTGCAGATAGGGCTGATTGAAGTTCAGCTATAACTGCTGCCATTTCATTTATTGGTCCTGCAAATCTTCTAGAATAAAGAATAAAAGATGTTAAATTACCTATACTAACCCTTCCATCTAGGAAAAGGAGTGCGCCAAACATTGATATTAGAGCTAAAGAAAGATTCGTTATTAAAGAAACAGATGGCCCGTTAATAGATGCTTGATAATCTGCATGATAATAAGCCTCCATACTATCTTTATTTCTATGTTCAAATTCTTCGGTGAAATAATCTTCTTTATTATAAGAAGATATAGTCTTTTGTCCATGTAAAATTTCTTCTACATAGCCATTCATCTCTCCTAGCTTTTTTGATCTTTTTGAAAATAAAGGTCTTGTCTTTTTTATCCTATAAGCTGTAAATAAAACTGTTACTGGAACTAATATAATAAATATCAAAGACATAGTTGGAGATATTCTAATCATCATTACGAGTGATCCTATAACTGTAATAGCACTAGCAAACATCTGAACAATATCATTGTTAATAGCTTGATTAACTAGATTTAAATCATAGGAAATCCTTGAAACTAAGTCTCCTGTCTGATGCGTATCTATATAACTAATAGGAAGTTCTACTATTTTATTAAATGTATCTTGTCTCATGGTTGCAGTTGTTGTTTGAGCAACTCGAACAACTAACCTAGACATTATATACTGCAAGCCACCAGCTCCAACATAGGCTAATGCCATAAAAACAGAATACTTAATTACTTCATTTATTTCTTTTCCTTCAGCCATAGCGTCAATAGCAAGCCCACTCATGTATGGACCTAATAAAACTACTGTATTTGCTGAAATTAAAAGTACAATTAGGAGAAATAGTTTTGATTTATGAGGTTTAAGATATTCAATTATACCGTTAATAGTTCTTTTATAACTTTTATTATTAGTATTTAAATTTTCTTTTTCCATTAAATATCCCTCCCTTTCCCTAATTGCATTTGGAATATTTCTTTATATAAAGGACTTTCTTTCATCAATTCTTCGTGGCTTCCTAAAGCTATACATCTTCCCTCATTTAAAATTAATATAAGATCTGCCTCAGCAACTGATGCCACCCTTTGTCCTATTATTATACTAGTGGTATTTTCAAAATTTTCCTTTAAGACCTTTCTAACCTTTGATTCTGTCTTAAAGTCTAAGGCAGATGTTGAGTCATCAAGAATAAGAATTTCTGGCTTAGCAGCTAAAGCTCTCGCTAAAATAAGCCTTTGCTTTTGACCTCCTGAAAGATTTACTCCTTTTGATGCGAGTTCAAAATCAAGATTATTTTCTTTTTCATAAACAAATTCATTTGCCATTGCATAACTAACTGCTTCTTCAATTTCGCTTTGGCTTAAATCTCTACCGAATGAAATATTTTCTCTAATTGTTCCTGCATATAAGAAATCACTTTGGAAAGCTCCTGAAAATATTCTTTTAATATCTTCTATAGCTAAATCTTTTATATCTACTCCTCTTATTAGCACCTGACCTTCTGTTGCATCGTATTGCCTTAGCATAAGTCTAATTATAGTTGTTTTACCTGAGCCCGTAGATCCCATAATTCCAAGTGTTTGTCCAGGATATATCTTAAAGCTAATATTTTCCAGATTATTTTTTTCTCCAAGATATGAAAAAGAAACATTCTTAAATTCTATTTCCGGTACACTAGCTGAGGCTTCTGGAAGTTTAACTGTATCTTTTTTCTCAAGTTGATTATCATCTAAAGGAGTTACTAATACTTCTTCTATTCTATCCCAACAAGCAGAAGCCCTATTGTATATATTGAAGATAAAGTTAAGACCTATAAAAGAATTTGTAATTTGAATAAAATATGTCATAAAAGCCATTATTACACCTGTATTTATTTCTCCTCTTTTAACCAATACAGATCCATATACCAAAACAAAAGCAAGACCTGTAAATAAAATAGAGTTAACTACTGGCCTTAAAGCTGCCATAGTATATGATGCAGATATTTCTACATCTTTATATATATGGTTAGCTTCACTATATCTTTCTTTTTCATAATCTGTTTTATTTAATGCTTTTATAATCCTTATACCACTTATGTTTTCCCTTATTATTTGAACCATATTGTCTAACTTTTCTTGAACAGCTCTAAATAAAGGTAATCCTTTAGAAAAAATTCTACCTACAAAAAATAGAATCGCTATAATCATAAAAATTAGAATTGAAGCAAGCTTTGGGCTAAGAACAAAACAGAAAAATATACCCCCAAAGAATACTAGTAAAACTCTTATTCCCATTCTTAAAGATCCAGCTAAAAATCTGTGGACAGTGTAAGTATCAGATGTTAGTCTCGATTCTAAAGAAGATGCTCCAAACATATCCACTTGTCTAGGTGATAAATTTAATGATTTAGAAAACAAGTCTTGTCTTAACTGAAAAATTATTGATGTAGATAGCTTTGCAGACATTCTGTTAGCTATTATATTCAAGATCCAAGCTACTATAGCAATAACTACCATTAATAATCCACCCATTATGATAGCGTTTTTATCTTCACGTGGAACAACTGTATCGATAATATAAGCTAAAATTGCAGGTAATAAAATTTCCATTAATGTTCCTATTGATTTAATTACTAAATTAATACTTATATCTTTCTTATATGGATCTAGGTATTTTTTAAACATTATTTCCCTCTCATCTATAATTTATTATCTTTATTAAGTATATCATAGGTATATAAAATATTTTTTTAACTATGGATTAGATTTGCTTATCTGTTAACTTATATATACAAAATTAAAATATTATACTTGTATTTTTATGTCTTATAATATTATATGTAGGAAAAAACAATTATAGATATAGAAAAGGTGATTTTTTGGATAAAGTTAAAGAAAAACAAGTCTTACCTAAGACTTTTGATGAGTTTGAAGAAGCTAGGCAAGCTGGATTTATTCATGTAAAAGAATACAAAGAAAATGGAGGAAGAGTTGTAGGTTTCCTTTGTTCTTATACACCTCTTGAAATTATAGAGGCAGCAGGAGCTTCTGGAGTAGCGCTTTGTGGTACGTCAAATGCGGTTGTTCCAGATGCAGAAAAAGTTCTTCCTAAGAATATGTGTCCTCTTATCAAAAGTACATATGGCTTTGCTTATACTGAAACTTGCCCATATACTTGGTTTTCTGATTTAATCATAGGTGAAACTACTTGTGATGGAAAGAAAAAAATGTATGAACTTCTAAATGATATAAAAGAAACTTATGTAATGCAATTACCTCAAGCTCAAAATAGAGAATGGGCAAGTGATGCTTGGTATGAGGAATGTAAGCTTCTAAAAGAAAAGTTAGAAAATATTTATGACATAAAAATAACTGATGAAGATTTAAGAGAAGCAGTTAGAAAAAGAAATAAACAAAGAGAAGCATATAAAAAATTATTTGCCCTTCAAGGAATGAATCCTCCTGCTATTACTGGTAGCGAAGTTGCACTAGCTATGCAAAAAAATCTATTCAGTTTTGATGTAAATGATGTTACAGAGACAATAGATAATACAATTGAAGAAGCTTTAGAAAATCATAAAAATGGAATCTATCCTGTAGATCCTTCAAATAAAAGAATATTAGTTACAGGCTGCCCAACTGGTGGAGTTATAGACAAGGTATGTAATGTGATCGAAGCTAATGGTGCAGTTATTGTAAGTAATGATAATTGCGGCGGTGAACGTACTATGAATATGATGATAGATCCTGAAGCTGATGATATCTTAAGAGCAATTTCTGATAGGTATCTTGAAATTAGTTGTGCTGTTATGTCTCCAAACACTAATAGAGTGGAACATACAAAAGAGCTTTGCGAGAAATATGAAGTTGATGGAGTTATTGATGTAGTTTTACAATCTTGCCATACTTTTAATATAGAAGCAGTTAGAATGGAAAAAGGAATTAAAGAAGATTTAGGAATTCCTTATATGAAAATAGAAACTGACTACTCAGATAATGATAAAGGTCAATTAACTACGCGTATATCTGCTTTTATAGAGATGCTATAATAAAAAAGTCCTTGGATTTGCCCAAGGACTTTTTGCTTTTTATTCTATATTTATATTATTTATTAATAATAAATAAAAGTATTCTATCTAGGAGTGTTCGAATTTAATTTCTCTAATTCATTCAACAAATCTTGATTTAATTGAGCAAATTTTGGATTAGCTCTATCTCTTTCTCTAGGCATGTCCACTTGTATATCTAATGCGATTTTACCACTATCTTTACTCATCATAATTATTCTATCTGCTAAGTATATAGCTTCATCTACACTATGAGTTACAAATACTATCGTCTTTTTATGAGTTTCCCAAGTTCTAAGTAATTCTTTTTGTAGCTGTATCCTTGTATAAGCATCAAGGGCTCCAAAAGGCTCATCCATTAGTACAATGTCTGGATCATTAGCTAAAGATCTTGCTATTGCAACTCTTTGCTGCATTCCTCCTGAAAGTTCGTAAGGCTTATTTTTTCTGAATTTATTTAAACCTATAATATTTAAATATTCATCTACAATTTCTTTTTGCTTTTCTTGAGAAAGATTTTGAAATTTTAACCCTAAAGCTATATTATCTTCAACAGAAAGCCATGGCATAAGTGAATAATTTTGAAAAACCATTCCTATATCTTTTTTTGGCTTCATTAAAATTTCGTTTCTGTGATAAATTTCTCCATTACTTGGTCTTTCTAACCCCGAAAGCATCCTTAGTAAGGTAGATTTCCCACAACCAGATGGTCCTATTAAACAAACAAATTCTTTTTCTTTTATCTCCAAATTAAAATCTTTTATAACTTGAATTTCATTATGTTCACCTTGGTTATATAATTTATCGATATTATTTAATTTAAATACAGTTTCTTTCATATTATCTACCTTACAAGCCTTTGCCAAGCAAAATATTTATTAAATATCATACTATATATTGCATCAAATAATGCACCAATCAATCCTATACATATTATCCCTACGATTACCAAATCCATTCTGGCCAGCTCATAAGCATGGGCTATAAGATACCCTAATCCACTCATACTTCCAGGAAGCATCTCTGCTGCCACCAAACAGCTCCATGCTGCAGTTAAACCAGACTTTAATCCATTAACTACATTTGGACCTGCCCCAGGTAATAGAACATGAAGAAAAATATCTTTTTCTGTTGCTCCTAATACTTGAGCACTTTCTACTAAAACATCTCTTACACTACTTACTCCAAACATAGTATTTCCCCATATTGGAAAAAACGCCCCTAAAAAAATCAAAAATATCATAGACATTTTAAAATTATCCATAATTGCATAAGTTTGTCCATAATCGAGTTTTAAAATTGTAGCAAGTGAACTTACTCCAAACCACCCTAAAACTAGAGGTCTCCAAGCAATTGCAGGAACTGGCTGAAAAATACTTATAAATAAGTTTAAAGATTCTTTAGCTCCCTTTGAGTATCCCATTAATAATCCAAGAGGTAGACCAATAATTATTGCTAAAATATATCCAATAAAAACTCTTATTAAGCTATATAAGATGTTTTTTGATATTGTTCCTATTCCTATTATATCTTCATTTATATTAATAAAATGCTGGGCAACTCTTGTTACTCTAGGAAGAACTGCATTATTATCTACTTTAATTGCAAGGAACTCCCACAATATTATAAATAATATTGGAGCTATCATTGGAACAATAAAAGATGAAATATTTTTTTTGTTTTTTTCCATATATATTTCTTCAACCCCTACCTTATCTTATTCAATAGATAAAGGCTTTCAATTTTGAAAGCCTTTATCCCTAACATATTATTCTATACCCTTACCAAAACCATATTTTCTTATAATAAATACCTATTATTTTTAATATGAACTTATTTCTATAAGCTAAAAATATAATAAGAAATTTAAAAATTTATTATTATATAACTTGCTAATTATTCTTTATTTTTGATGACATTTTCAATAAAAGTTAGATCAAATACTTGATCCTTTATATCATCAAATTCTTTGCCTTGGAATTCTCCTGTGAATTTACCCATTTCTGTCATAGCATCATAGTAAATTCTCATACCATTTTTGAAATTGTCGCTAGGAGTTGTTGAATAAGTTGTATCATTATTCATGATTACTTCTTTTTCTAATCCCATAAATTCTGCTAAATAGTCAGCTGTTGCTTCTCTATTTTCTTGTGCAAAATCATGAATATCTGTAGTAGCTTTTACCATTGCTTCAACAATTTCTGGGTGTGTATCAATAAGTTCATTTGTAACATTCATTGTACAGCAAGGGAAATCAACCCATTTTCCACCTGGCAGTTCATCTAAAGTTGCGATAATTTTGCCTACCCCTTGTATCTCAGCATTTTGAGGGTGAGGAACTGGGCCTGCCCATAATTCAACTTGATTTGAACTTAATGATGGTACTAAGTTACTTAATCCTTTTAAGTCAGTCATAACTACATCTGCTTGGTAATCTGAAGTATCTTCAGTAACATTTAAGCCAGCTTCTTTTAAAGCATATTCTAAAACTATTCTTGGACTAGAAATAGGTGAATGATATCCAGCTTTTATAGGTACTTCTTCAGATTTTGCGTATTCCACAAGCTCATCAAAATTAGAGTAAGGTGCATCTTTAGAAGCAACTATAGATACGCCACCACTTTGTACAGGACATAAAATAGAGCATTCTAAGCCTTGATCTGCAGCTGTCATATAAGCTGTACTAGATCCATATGCGATATCCATATGTCCTTGTGTCATTAAAGTAACAGATTCTGAAGCTCCTTTAACTAAAGTAAACTCTAAAATAGCTAGTGGTTCTCCATCTTTTACAAGCTCTAATTGTTGATCAGAAATTGGTCTTAAATAAACATCATTATTTTCAAACTCTTCAGGTGCTTTAAAAGCTAAATGCATATTACCTGTATGTAATTCATTATTCCAACCAACTTTTATAACAGGTATATCTTTATTATCCTCATCTTTTTTTGCATCTTCTGAATCTTCTTTTTCTTTATCTGTTTCAGTTTCAGTTTTATTTTCAGTTTTCTCTACTGCTTCTGTTTCTGATACTTGGTCATCTTTAACTTCTTCTGTCGTTTCATTTCCATTACTACACGCACTAACCATTACTAATGAAAATATCATAGTAATTAATAGTAAAACTCTCTTTTTCATTCCAATCCTCCTTATATTAATAATATCAACTCCTCACTATATGATATATGTTATTAAATAATAATCAATATTTATAATTTTTTTCTATCCTTACAAAATCTCCATAACTATACTTAATAGATAAAACAATATATATTTAAGTTTGATAAGAATCTAAAAATATTTAATAGATATTGATTATACTAAAATACAATATCTATAACAAAAGTCCTTGGCTAAAGCCAAGGACTTTTGTTTTTATTTTTGGAATGTTTTCACTAATCTATCTACCGAATCTTCTACTACATATCTTGGGCAAGCTAAATTTACTCTTTTATAGCAATCTCCATCTACTTTAAAGAAAGATCCTGGATTTAAAAATAATTCAGCTTCATTTATCAAAATCTCATCTAATTCTTCTCCTGAATATCCTAGTGGACACATATCCATCCAAACTAGATATCCCCCTTCAGGTTTGAATACTCTTATCTCAGGTAATTGTTTTTCTACTCTTTCTATAAAGTAATCAATATTTCCTTCTATTACTTTTACTAATTCATCTACCCATTCCTCACACTTTGTATATGCTATTTCTGTTGCTTTTAAAGCTAATGAATTTGTTCCTTGTAGTCTATATTTATTCATAGTTTCATCATAAATCTCTTTTAGTTCAGGGTTTGGAACAATATTATTTCCAGCTGAAAGTCCTGCTATATTGAAAGTTTTATTAGGTGCATGGCACACTAATAAATTGTTTAGAATTTCTTCTGATACATTTAAGAAAGAAGTAAATTCATTACCAGATAAAATAAAATCTGAATGTATTTCATCAGATATTATTATTAAATCATTGGCTAAAGCTATTTCAGCAAGTTTCTCTAATTCTTCTTTAGCCCACACCCTTCCTGCAGGGTTGTGAGGGTTACAAAACATCAGTATTTTATTATTTTCATCTTTAGCAAGTTCTTCAAATTTATCAAAGTCAATTTTATAATAGTTATCTTCTTCTATAAGATTACAAGCTACAGGCTTTCTATTATGGTTTTCTATTGCAGCGAAAAACGGGCCATATACAGGTGGCATTAATATAACTCCATCTCCTGGTTTACTAAAAGCTAAAACTCCACCATTAAAACCATTTACAACCCCTGAAGATGTAGTAATCCACTCTGGCTTTATATCTGTATTGTATCTTTTTTTAAACCAATTAACTACTGCTTTTTTATAAGAATCTGTAGGAATTTGATAACCTAGAATAGCGTCTGTTATAAACTCTTTTAATCCTTCTTGAATTTCAGGTGCTATATTAAACTCCATATCTGCAGTAGAAAGAGGAACTATCTCCCCGCTAACATCAGGCTTTTGTTTCAGCATAAGTTCGTATTTAGATGAACCTAGATTTCTTCTATCTTGAAATGTTTCAAAATTATATTTCATTTTTCCTCCTAATAATTATCCTTCTTTAATTATATAGGAAGTAAGACAAATAATAAAACGCTTTTTTTATATATTCTTAGATATTAAATATAAAACATCTTGGAAATTTGATATAATAATATTTGAAAATAAGGAAAAGAGGTAATATATGGAAAAAGTAAAAGAAAAAGCCCTACTTCCTAAAACTTTTGAAGAATTTGAAGAAGCTAGAAAGGAAGGCTTTGTAAATGTAAAAGAGTTTAAAGAAAATGGTGGCAGACTAATTGGAACTCTTTGTTCCTATACTCCTACTGAAATTATAGAAGCAGCAGGAGCTTCAGCTGTTGGTCTATGTGGGACTTCTGATTCAGTTATACCTGATGCAGAAAAAGTTCTTCCTAAAAATATGTGTCCCCTTATTAAAAGTACATATGGTTTTGCTTATACTGAAACCTGTCCTTATACTTGGTTCTCTGATTTAATTATCGGTGAAACTACTTGTGATGGTAAGAAAAAAATGTATGAACTTCTTGGGGAATTAAAAGATGTTCATATAATGCAACTACCCCAAGCACAAAATAGGTCTTATGCAAGGGATATATGGTATGAAGAATGTAAACTTTTAAAAGAGAAATTGGAAGAATTATTTGATATAGAAATTACTGATGAAGACCTTAGAAATGCTGCTAAAAGAAGAAATGCTTGGAGAGAAGGTTATGTGAAGTTAATGGAAATTCAAGGATATAATCCACCCGCAATAACAGGTAGCCAAGTTGCACTTTCACTTCAAAGAAATGTTTTTCAATTCACCGTTGAAGACTCAACGGAGTTAGTTAGCAACACAATCGATCAAGCCTTAGAACAATATTCCAAAGATCCTAATTATCTCGTAGCTCCTAATACCCCAAGAATTCTAGTTACAGGCTGTCCAACTGGAGGAGTTATAGATAAGGTATGTAATGTGATTGAACAAAATGGTGCTATCATAGTTAGTAACGATAACTGTGGTGGAGAAAGAACTATGAAAATGATGGTAGATACTGAGGCTGATGATATCTTAAGAGCAATTTCCGATAGATATCTAGAAATTAGCTGCGCTGTTATGTCTCCTAATGATGATAGAATAGAGCATACAAAACACCTTTGTGAAAAATATCAAGTAGATGGGGTTATTGATGTAGTTTTACAATCTTGCCATACATTTAATATTGAAGCAGTTAAAATGGAAAAAGGAATAAAAGAAGACTTAGGAATTCCTTATATGAAAATAGAAACTGATTACTCAGATAATGACAAAGGTCAGTTAGCAACAAGAATTTCTGCTTTTATTGAAATGTTATAAATATATGATTTTTATAGAAGTATTGATTATTTTAATAGGACTAACTTTCATAAGTTTTGGATATTTAATTTATTTCAAAGAAAAATATAATCTAATAAATATGTATGAATTTAATAAAAAAAGAGAAATAAAAAATTAAAGTTATGCTAAAAAGATTGGCAAATTAGAACTTATTTTTGGTATTATCCTGAGTATCCTAGGGATAATTCTATATTTATAAATTAAAAAAGATACAAAAGTTATCCACAAAATAAATACTTATTCCATAGTCCAAGAATGTATATTCTTGGACTGTGTTATAAAAACTTCCTTTAAGGCAGTTTATGTATTTATAATTTTTTTTGAATAATTAAAGTTAGAACTCTTGGTAATCCTCCTTCTTCAAATTCAGTATTTTCTATAATTTCAAAACCTTCTGAATAATCTTTTATCATTTCTTCATCTATAAATTCAATGATAAATCCACCATCTACATAAAGATTATCTCCTAGATGATCTCCCTTTCCAAAGTCAGAATCCCTAGTATTTCGTGAAGTATATGCCTGAATACCTCCTACTTTTAATACTCTTTTAACTTCATTTGTAAGATGCTTTAATTCAGCTTTTGTAAATGCCATGCAATATAGCATATGAGAGTAACAAGCATCAAAAGATTCATCTTCCAGTGATATTTCTTTTCTTAAATCTACAAGATCACACTTTATTTTATCTTCTACGCCCAACGCCTTAGCTTTAGCTTTTATATCGTTTAGTCCTTCTTGAGAGTAATCAAGGACATGAACATTGAAGCCTTCTTTTATAAAATAAAAGGTATCTCTTCCTTGTCCAGCACCAAGCTCTAAAATTGTTTTAACCCCATTTTCCTTAAACACTTCGGCAGCTTTTATTCCTGAAAAACTTGGATCTTCTCCAAACATTTCTTTGTTTTTTCCAAGCATTGAATTCCAGTGGTCTTTTTGTCCATCTAGTCTTTCTTTATTTTCCATTATATTCTCCTTCTAATAATATTTGCTATTACATAGTATATTGTTCCATTAATTAAATCAAAATATATTGAGGACTCTCTATGTAAGTATATTAAATATATAACATTTTAGCCAAATTTTTAATTAATTTTAATTATGAATAACCAGCAAAATAAGATTTTATAATACAAAAAAAGAAACCCTAGATATCTAGGGTTTCTACTTTATTTATTTATCTAACCATAGGTAAGTATATTCTGATTCAGAACATTTATCTCTAACACCTTCTGTTGAAGGATGATCCTTAACATATGATTTTAAGAAATCTGTTGCAAACATATCTCTAAAGTAAACAACTGGTAAATCTTTTCTTAATAATTCTTGAATTTTTTGGTATGGAACTGCTCTTTCAGCTTCATCAGTTGTTCTTAAACCTTCTTCTAATAAAGCGTCCATTTCTTCTGAACTATATAAACCGTAGTTCATAAAACCATCTGTTCCAATTCTATTTGAAATTGATGATATATCTGGTCCAATATATCCGCCTAGACAAGTTAATTCAAAATCTTGATCTTCAAGGACTTTCTTATCATAAGTTGCATCATCCATTGAATTATGGTTTAATTTAATTCCAAATTCTTTAAATTGAGATTGGAAGATTGGGAATGTTTCGTCCCATCCTGGGAAAGTATCTAGAGTTGTTTCAAAGTAGTAACCATCTGCATCTGCTTCATATCCAGCTTGTTCAAGAAGACTCTTAGCTTTTTCAATATCTCTTTCTGGACTCTTAACATCTTCATTTAAAGCCCAGTCATATTGCCAAGGAATAAAGTATTCTTGATTTTTACCTACACCTTTATATGCTCTATTGAAAATATCATCAAGGTCAATACCATATAAAACAGCTTCTCTTACTAATGGATCTGCAAATTTACCTTCTTTAACATTAAAGCAGAAGTAAGATTTATTTGGCCATGATTTTTCAATTTCAATATAATCAGGATTATCTCTTAAACCATCTTTTTCTTCTTCTGGAATAGAGCCACCATCATCGATTTCTCCATTTAACCATGCTTGGTATGCTGTAGCACCATCAGGCATAATTACATATTTAACTTCGTCTAATTTTGCTACATCACCAAAGAAGTCATCATTTCTAGTTAAAGTTATGCTTTCTCCTGGTTTATGTTCAACAAATTTGAAAGGACCTGTTCCTATTGGATTTTGGTTAGCTTCATTAGTTAACCAATCAGTTCCTGCATAAATATGTTCTGGCATAATGTAAGTTCCTTGCCATGCGATACTTCCTAATATTCCTGCATTTGGTTGATCTAAAACAAACTCAACTGTTCTATCATCAATAACATTAACTTCAGTAATATCTTCAAGAGAAGCTGATGCAAAACCTTCTTCAGCTAAGATAGTATCAAATGTCCATTTAACATCGTCTGCAGTAAAGTCTTCCCCATCATGCCATTTAGCTTCATGTAATTTGAATGTTAAAACTTTTCCATCTTCTGAAAATTCCCAGCTTTCTGCGATATCTGGAACAACTTGGTCATTTCCATTGATTTTTAATAATTTATTAGAAATATTTTGATGGATTTGGTAAGCTGCATTATCTGGAGCAGCATTTGGGTTGTAACCTTGAGGTTCCTTAGTTAAAGCTCTAACAAATACTCCACCTTCTCCAGCTGTTTCATCATCTTTAGCTTCTTCAGTTTCTTCTTTTGTTTCTTCTGTTTTCTCAGCTTCAGTAACAGCTTCTGTTTTTTCAGCTTCAGTTACATCATCTTTTTTTGCATTATTATCTGAACAACCTGTAAAAATCATAGCTGTTGCAAGAACTAATAATACAAACATTTTTAATTTTGATAATTTTTTAAACATTTTTCCTCCTATTAAGTAATAATTTATATATATCCCTGTATCGGGGTATATTCTATTTATAATAAAAACATCTAACCTTATGATTACCTTCCTCATCTATTAGTTCAGGACATTCTTTAAAGCAACGTTCTTTAGCCATATAGCACCTATCAGAAAAATAACATTTATTATTTATTCCTATAGGAGAAGGCGGATCTCCCTTTAACGAAATTCTTTCATCATTTTCTTCAGTTAAACTAACAACATTTGATAAAAGAGCTTTTGTATAAGGGTGACAAGGATTATTGATAATTTCATCTGTATTGGCTTCTTCTACTATTTGACCTAGATACATAATTGCTATTCTATCAGATATATAACTTGTAGTAGCAATATCATGGCTTATGAAAAGTATAGATGTATTATTTTCCTTAGTCATTTTCAAAAGTAATTTTATAATTTCTGATCTTACAGAAACATCAAGCATAGTTATAGGTTCATCTGCTACTAAAAACTTTGGTTGAAGAAGCATAGATCTCATTATAGCTATTCTTTGGAGCTGTCCTCCTGATAATTCCCTAGGAAGTCTCCCTAAGTAATCTTTAGCAGGATATAAAGAAGCATTCTCTAGGGCTTCTTCCATTATTTTATTTCTTTCATTTGCATTTTCGCCAAGTTTATAATTTTTTAAAATTCTTTCAAAAATTCTTTCAATGGTAAACCTATTGTCAAAAACATCATAAGGATTTTGAAAAATCATTTGAACATTTTTATAGAATATTTTTCTATCTTTCTTCAAAATATCAAGCTGATTTTCATCATCAAATAATATTTCGCCATCAGTGGGCTTTTCAATTCCAACTAGTAACTTTCCTAAAGTTGATTTTCCACATCCAGATTCCCCAATTAAGCCTAAGATTTCTCCTTCTTTAATCTCTAAATCAATTCCATCTAAAGCCTTAACCCAGTCTTTATGAGATGAAGATTTATAATATTTTTTTACATCTTTTATTTTTATATAATTATTCATAATTCACACCTATAGGATTATGGCACTTAAATACTCTATTTCCTTCAGTTTCTAGTTCTGGTTTAATATTTTTACATTTATCTAGCCTATAAGGACACCTAGAATAAAATATGCAGGAATTATATTCTTTAGTTAGATCAGGAAGAGTTCCTTTAATGCCTTTTATTTCTCCTTCTCTTTTAGCAATATCTGGATAAGAATCAAGTAATCCTTTTGTATAAGGGTGTCTAGGAGATTTAAAAACTTCATCAGTTGGACCTTTCTCAAGCAAATGTCCAGCATACATTACTATCACATCTGAACAAGAGGAATAAACAACGGATATATCATGAGTGATATTAATCCTAATTAAACTAACCTCTTCTTCTATATCATTAATCGTCTCTAAAATTTGCCTTTCATTTATTAAATCAAGGGCTGTTGTAGCTTCATCTAAAACCAAAACATTTGGCCTAAGTATCAAACTTAACACAATGGCAACCCTTTGTATCATTCCTCCTGAAAGCTCATGAGGATAGGACTTATAAGCATTTGGAGGTAGAGAAAACTTATTAAATAATTCTAAAACTTCCTTATCTATTTCATCGTTTGATTTTTTCGGATAATGAACATGGTAAATATCTCTAAACTGAGTTCTTAGCCTATGAACAGGACTAAAACTATCCATAGAGCCTTGAAAAACTACTGAAAAATCTTTCCATCTATATTTTTTAAACTCATCTTCACTTATATCTAATAAATCAATATCTTTATAAAAGATTTCTCCATTAATTTCACAGGTCTTAGGCAACAACTTTAATACTGCCATTGCCAATGTTGTCTTACCTGATCCTGACTCCCCTACAATACCGTAGGATTTACCTTGCTCTAGTTGTAAGTCTACATCTCTTACAGCCCAGACCTTATTTTCATCAGAAATATATTTTATATTTAAATTTTTTATCTCTATCATTTATACTCCTTTAGTTATTAGGGTTAATCATTTTGTTAAGACCTTCAGCTAACAAATGAAAACCAATTACTATAATAACTATGGCTAAACCAGGAAAAGTAATAACCCACCAACCGCTTAATATATAGGCTCTACCGTTATTTATAAGCTGTCCCCAGCTAATAACATTGGGATCCCCTAAGCCAATAAAGGCCAAACTTGCCTCATATAAAATTGCATTAGAAACAGATAAGGCAGCATTAACTAAAATTGGTGAAATTCCATGGGGGATTATATGACTAAATAAAATCTTAGCATCACTTTCACCACTAACTCTAGCAGCCTTTATAAAGGTTCTCTCTTTTAAGCTCTTTGTTTGCCCACGCATTAATCTAGCTGTTCCTGTCCAGCTAGTTAATCCAATTACTATAACTGTATTTCTTAAGCTACTTCCAAAAGCAGAAATAACCATAATTATAAGAAATAAGGTAGGAACCATAGAAAAAACATTCAATATTTCATAAATTATTCTATCTGCCCAACCTCCAAAATATCCAGCAATAGCACCAACCACTGTACCTATAAGCATAGAGATTAAAGCTGCAGTTAAACCTACATAAAGAGAGGTTTTTGTTCCAGTAATAATCATACTGAACACATCTCTTCCAATCCCATCAGTACCAAAATAATAACTTGAAGAAGGGGGATGAAGAATATCGTCATTTAATTTCTTTGGACTATAAGTAACAATCTGGTCAGAAAATATTGCTATCAAAACCAATAAACCAATTAAGATTAAGCCTAATTTAAATTCAATAGGCACTTTTTTTATTTTTTTCATCATTCTAATTTCATCCTTGGATCTACCAGTACATAAATAATATCTGTAAAAAGCATAAAAACTGAGATAGAAATTGATATCATCAGATATAAGCCTGAAATAACAGAGTAATCTCTCCCAGTTATAGCATCCATTAAAACTCTTCCCATTCCTGGCCATGCAAAAACTATCTCAATTAAAGTAACTCCTGCTATAACTGATGCTAAAGACATACTAAAAGCAGTTATTACAGGTATTAAAGCATTTCTAAGGACGTATTTGTTGAATATGTAATCTTCGTCCATACCAGTAGCACGTAATGTTCTAATAAAATTGTCATTCATAACTCCAATTACTGAAGATCTGGTTATCCTAAAAAAGTAAGGTATTCTGACAATTACAATAGTTGCTATAGGTAAAATCATATGTTTCAGAAGATCTAAAAACTTATCAACACCTTCATAACTATTTCTTACACTATACATTCCACTTGTAGGAAGCCAGCCAAGTTTAGTAGCAAATATAACTATTAACATCAAAGCTAACCAAAAGACAGGCAAGGCATCAGTAAAATAAGAAATACTTATAAGTACCCTATCAAATACAGATCCTTGGTTTCGTCCGGCATAAAGCCCTAATATAGTTCCTAAAATTACAGAAATAATACTGGCTGTTAAAGATAATATAAGAGTAGGTCCAACCTTTTCTAAAATAATCTCAGTAACTGGTCTATTGCTCTTATAAGAATATCCAAAATTCCCTTTGAATATTTCTTTTATATGGTTAGCAAACTGTACTCCTACAGGCTGATCTAAGCCATAAACTTCGTTTAATTTTTCTATTTGCTTTGGGTTAGGTGAATCTACCCCAGCAAGCATTCTAACTGGATTTCCTGGTGCTAGTCTAACTAAGAAAAATGTAAGAACAAAAGCAAAGGAAATTGTAAAAATACTTGTTAATATTCTTTTTCTTAAATAACTTTTCATACAATAACCTACTATCCTTAACCTATTTTTATAGATTAATATTTAATTAATTTATATATAAATATTTTTCTAAATACTTATTTATAATAAAGAAAATAAATTATTCAAATCTTTCTTAAAAATACAAAAACTTTACTTTTACACAATAAAAAATTTTCTAAATTAATTTATTTTTAGAAAAATATTATAACGATTAAAAATTTATTTACCTTAGATAAATATCTCGGTCGATTTAAATTTAACATATATAAACTACTTTTTAGATTATGTTATTTTATTCATAACTCATTTGATAAGCATAGCTTATTATAAATAGCCTATTTTAGATGTAATTAATATGATTTATAAATTAAAGACTATATCATAAACAAAATTTATCATATTTTTCAAAAATATTTTTATATTTTGTTAATTCTTTGTTAATTTAACTTAATAATTTGAGAGATATTATTATTTTCAATAAGTGTATTTATAAAAACAAATAAAAATAACCATATCTTTTATTAGAATTAAATATAGTTATTTTTACAATATATTATCTATTTTTTCTGAGTTTTACTTTTTATTAATCTTCTATAAAAAATCCTTTTATTTTGTAAGCAAAATCTTCTAAAAATGGACGAATACTTTTTATAAAAAATATTAATAATATTACTGTACAAATCCAGTTAATTGGATCTGGAATTGTAAATTGAAATCTGTTTGCAATTTCAATCGATTTATTTGCTTGAGAAAAATCAGCTACTGGCTTAAATCCTGGCATTAAAATTAAGTTTGTGATATATCCGATAATAAAAGCATAAATTGTTACAATAAATCCATATATAGCTGCTGTTTTCTTTCCTATCATTTTATATATACTATATAATTCTGGAACATTTGTTGCTGCTCCTGCCATTAAAAAAGTAATAGCTGAGCCTGGAGATGCTCCGCTTACTATTAAAGCTGCAATAAATGGAATATGTCCTACTGCACAAACATACATTATCGTTCCCATTACTGCTACATTCATCAAGGATAATAATGAAGGATTACCTAAATATTCTTGAATAAAGCTTTCTGGAAAAATAGATAATATCAATCCTCCTAAAAGCATTCCCAAGACTGTATATTTACTTAAAGTTAATGCAAGATCATTAGAAACCCAAATTAATCCTGATTTAAATTTTTCAACAAGACTTCTATCGTCTGATTCTTCTAAAGAAATATTAACTATTTCTTCTTCTAGCATAGGCTTTCTTAATTCATCTCCACCTATTTTATTTCCAATTACCCCTATTAAAAGAGGAAGGAAAAGCCCTGCTATTATATTAATTAAAGTTATCTCCCAACCTAAAAGTCCTAGACTCATAATAATTGCTGCTGGATTTAAAAATGGGCTCGATGCTAAGAATGCTAGGGTTGGCCCTAGATAAGCTCCCGAATAATATAAGCTGATTCCTAAAGGAACAGATCCACAGCTACATATAGGAATAATCATAGCAGATAAGGTTGCCTTTACAATAGAAGAAAATTTAGTATTACCTAAGCCTTTTTGAAACCTTACTGGTGATATAACATCATGAAGTAGTCCAGCTATTATGTAACTTACTACTATCCATGTTGATGTTCCGTTTAATAGTTCTAATGCTGTTAAAATTACTTCTCTAATAAAATTCACTTCTCACCTCTCATATTTCGCAAAAATAATAAGCATCAATCTAATTTAAGATTGATGCTTATTTCAAGTACATTAATCCGATTAGATGGATATAACTTGGTCTATATCTGCACTATTTAATGCTCCATAAACCATTGGAAAGCATCCTAAACTTGCTGCAGGAATAAGCTTATCATCAATTTCCCTTTCAATAACACATTGGTCACAAGCAACTATCATCAAGCCTTTTTCATCAGCTAACTTTTGAAGTCTATTTCCAAGATCAGTATCTTTTAACAGCATAAAAGTTGTGTCATATGTAAAAAACATTGCTACAACTTCTGCAACATGTTCCCTTGCTTCCATTTGTGGAACTATCATATCTCTAACTGTCTTTCTAGCATTTTCTGAACCCATTACGTAAGCAACTCTCATTAAATACCTCCAATATTTTACTGAATTTCTTCTACTGCAGCCCTAATTTCTTTTTCAATATTAGATCTGCTAAGTCTTTGTACTTTTTTAGTTTCATTAATTATCATCGTCCCTGAATATATCATTCCATATTTGGCAATATATTCAACATCTTTTCCTGCGAAATAAAGCTTTACCTCGACCTTATCTCCAAATTGTGATGCTACTTCTTGAACCGACCTGCCAAGTGAATCACAACTAGGTCAAGTGTTGATAAATTCCACTAAAACCTTATCTCTCATACACACTCCTCTTACTTACTATATTTTAGCATAGTTTAATTTCATTAAGCATAATCATTCTTTATCATAAAAATTTCTTATACTAATTGATAATAACAAAATAATAGGATCATAAATGATCCTATTATTTTAATTTTTTAGTTAGCTGAGTATCCTTGTTCTTGGTAAATTTCTGGAACTTTAATATCATTACCCATTTCATTATCAATACCATCTATTGCTTTAGCTTTCGCTAACCAATCTTCAAATGGCATTCCAAGTGGGAATACTTCATCTAAATTTGATTCTTCTAGGTAATCCTCAAAGTGCATAATATTGCTTTCTTCAAGCATATTTTTACCCATAAATGATTCTATTTTACTTAAATCAGGAATTTTCTCTGGATCAACATTCCAATCTTCATACTCTTTTACGAAGTTTTTAAGGTTTTCTTCATCAAATTCCCAAGTTATTGTTCTACCTTCAGCAACAGTCTTCATATATACTGTTAATAAACCAACTTCTGGTGTTGTCCCAAACCCTTCAGCAAACATCATAGCCGCATTGTATGGATGTTCATATAAGTATTGAACTGCTAATATATGAGCTACCATAAGTCTTTGAGCTAGTTCTGGATGTTCTTTTTCAAAGTTTTGGTTCATAGCATGTATACAGCACATGCCCCATGCATCATTACTTTCAGCTTGTTCTACATCAGTTCCCCAACCTATTGCCATAATGTGGCCAACTTCCATAAGCTCTGATTGTGAAGCAAACGGATCACAGCAAGCGAATGCATCTATTTGTCCTGCTTTTAAAGCTAAAGGTCCATCTTTTTGTGCTATTTCTACTATTTCATAGTTTTCAGCTTCTGCTGGAATTCCTAATTCTTTTGCCCATTGTAACCATTCTGGGTTATTCGCTGTATCTTGAGAAATTCCTAATGTTTTACCAATTAAATCTTCTGGCTTTTTAATATCATTAGAAGCTACTAAGTATCTTGATCCACCAATATGATTTGCAGCACTCATAAATAGAGGTGCTCCTTCATTGTGAGATCTTATTGCTCCGTCAATTCCCATATAACCAACTTGCATTTCATTAGTTGACATGGCTTGAGCTATGTTTGTATTGTTAGTTTGAGTTACATTTACATTTAAGTCTAAAGCGTCATAAATTCCTGCTTCTTCCCCTATAATAGCTCCAACCATATGGTCACAGTTATTATAGCCCATCTCAATTTTGAAATCTTTATCTGCTTCTGGTATTTCTCTTAATTCGAAATTTTCAAGCTCTGCTACAGGATCATATTCGATTTTTTCTACAGATGATGTTCCAGAGTTTTTACAAGCAGTAAAAGATGAAAGAATAAGAGTACAAGCTAATATGCTTGCTAATACTTTCTTTTTCATATTTCCTCCTAAAAGTTTTACCTATGTATAACATTATTTGTTGAATATATATATACTCAATATCATAATATTATTATAAACTATAAAGTCGTCTTTATAGTCTAATAATATTTACTTATGCTAATTTATAATGGATAAGATTTTCTTATATATAAGCTCACCTGAACTTTTTATAAACCTATCAGCACACATCCATTCCCTCTCCAAAGACGCTGGCTAACTGAGTAGAATTATCAACCCTATAAATCTCATAGCCATATCTTCCTCTTTTAGAGCCAGATGCAATAAATTCCATAGGAGGAGAATTATCTATATCAATTAATTCAATAGTTTGGTTTTCATAAGGAGCTCTATTTTGATTAGAAACTTCATATCCATTATCTGTATCAAAGACCACTCGCAATTCATTACCATCTTGAAACTGCATTTGGTAAATAACTATTAAATCATCTCTACCATCGTTATTTACATCACCTAATTTACATTTGATAACAGGATTATTAGGAAATTCTTCTTCAAAATAA
This sequence comes from uncultured Peptoniphilaceae bacterium, assembly GCA_964432945.1. Taxonomy (GTDB): domain Bacteria; phylum Bacillota; class Clostridia; order Tissierellales; family Peptoniphilaceae; genus CAYSPO01. Next base: position 37,056 of record CAYSPO010000001.1, on the reverse strand, counting down.
AGTAAAAGTGGATTATCTTTTTCAACTCCAAAATCTGCTTCTTTAAAACTAGCGTTTTGAATATAGCCTATATAACCAACTAGAATAACTATTACTGTAAGAAAAAATTTAGTCATTAAGCTTGCGTCTATTGTTAAAACTAGCTTTTCCTTATAATAAATATTTATAATTCTCTTTTCCCTATCTAGATTAATCATAGTTAAATCCTATCTCTAATTAAAGAATTATACATTGCCTTTAGAAAATAAATTATTACAATAGCAGTACATAAGTTTTTAACCCAATCAGGAAAACTTAATAAAAGACTATTAGCAGTATTTATAGCTTTATCAACTTCATCATATTCAATTTGCCTTTGAAACCCAGGCATTAATAACTTGTTTGTAATCATACCTACAAGCATAGAAAATGAACTAATTACAATAGTATAGATGGCTGCTGTTTTTTTACCAATCATTGATCCTATACTTATAATTTCTGGAATATTTGTTGCTGCTCCTGCCATTAAAAATGTTATAGCTGCTCCAGGGGATGCCCCACTAGCTATCAAAGCTGCAATAAAAGGAATATGCCCTACTGCACATACATACATAAGAGTAGCCAGAAGTGCAACATTCCAAAGTGTCATAACTCCCGGATCACCGAGATATTTTTGAATAAATGCTTGAGGAAAAGATACTAATAAAAACCCTCCAAAAAGCATACCAAAAACTATATATTTGCTAGAATTAACAGCAAATTCACTATTTACCCATTTAAGTCCTGATTTCATTTTTGAGAAAATAGATCTTTCATCTTTTTCAATTTTAATATTTTCTATCTCTTTTTGAATTTTGGTATCCATAAGCTCATCGCCAGCTAATTTATTTCCCAAAACTCCGATTATAATAGGTAAAATTAAACCTGCTCCAATATTTATAAGAGTGATTTCTTTACCTAACAAACCAAAGCTCAAAATAATTGAAGCTGGATTTAAGATAGGAGAGCCTGCAAAAAATGCTAAGGTTGGCCCGACATAAGCCCCTGATTCATACATACTTATACCTAAGGGAACTGATCCACAGCTACATACAGGTAAACACATACTTAGTAATGTAGATTTTATAATAGAGGATATTTTTGTATTCCCTAAAGACTTTTGCAGCCTAGCTGGTGAAATTATATCTCTTGTAAGTCCTGCTAAAAGGTAACTTGCAATAAGCCAAGCGGATGTACCGTTAAGTAAATCTAATGAAGCGAGTAAAATTTCTTTAATATATGACAAAAACATCCAATCCCTCCTTACTTAACTACAAATTCATATAAGGTATGTTCAACACTAAAAACTTTTTTTCCTACTTTAAATGCTGTATCTAAATCAAGACCAAAGCTAGTCTTTTCGTCAAGTTCATTTCCTTCGTAATATTCAATCATGTTTTCTTTCCCACGGAAAAAATTCATAACATTTCAGCAGCTAGCTGACCATTCTTCAAATGCATTTAAATCAACATGAATAGCATAAATATCATCAGCATTTGTAGATTTAATTTTTCCATTCTCTATTTCTACAATAACTTCTTTTCCACTGGTAGAACACTGAGATTTTATAGTTAAATCTTGTCCAAAGGTAAAAGTAGAGCCAAGAGAGTCTATAGCACACATAGAATGAAAGACCCTGCCATCTGCCAAATGAATTTCATGGTTTGTATGCGGCCCTGAAACAGGGTAAGCATACATTATATTTTCTTTATTTTCATCTAATACAATAGCTCCTTTGTCGTGGAGAATTTCATACATTTGAGAGCTTATTTCTGGAAGCTCATTTAATCTAATAGGTCTATCTTCTGTTGCCAGTTTTTCTACAATTTTTAATCTATAAAACTTTTCATCTGAAGTTAAATTATCTTCATGTGTAAGAACTTCTGAAATATCTATTTTACTATTCATCTTCACTACTTCCTTGAGCTTGTGCTCCTTTTTTACTTGCTTCTATAAACTTTTCTGATAACAAATCTACATATTGTTGGTATTGAGGATCTTTTCTTTTTCTTGGGTGAGGCATAGTTATTTTTTCGTTCAAAATAATCTCACCCTTATTTGTGGACATAAGTATTACTCTATCGCTCAAGTAAATTGCTTCTTCCACATCATGGGTTACTATTATTACTGTTAATTTTAGATCATCAAATATTTCTAATAATTGATCTTGAAGACTTTGTCTCATTTCAATATCTAAAGCCCCAAGAGGTTCATCCATCAATAAAATTTCTGGCTCAAGAGCTAATGCTCTCACCAAAGAATTTCTTTGTTTCATACCCCCAGATATTTGATGAGGGTAATAATCCTTGTATTTAGTCAACCTAGCCAGATCTAATAAATACTTAGTTCTTTTATCGATTTTTTCTTTATCATATTTTAATTGCTTCATTGGAAAGCGAATATTTTCTTCTACCGTCATCCAAGGAAATAATGCATAGTTTTGAAACATAAAACCCTTATTAGGACCTGGTTTGTCTGTTAATTCTCCATTTAATAAAACTTGACCTGAATCATAATCATTGAAACCTGCTATAATAGTTAAAGTTGTTGTCTTTCCACATCCTGATGGACCTAAAAGGGTTACAACCTCTCCTTCTTCAACTGAAAAGCTAATATTTTCTAAAACATGATTATCTTCTCCTGAATTCGAATAAGATTTACATAAATTATCAACAACTAATTTCATCTATACATATCTCCATTTTGTTAATTTCTTATTTAGAAATTGTATTACATTGTCAATTAAAAACCCTATAAATGCTGCTAAAAACATTAACGCTATAAGTTTATTAGTTTGCATCATAGATTGTGCTTCTATCATTTCGTAGCCGAGCCCGGCACTTGTCGCAATGAACTCCGCTCAGATAACAGACATCCAGCCAGCTCCAATGGCTAATCTTGCTCCAGTTAACATATCTGGTAGAGCTGCTGGGATAATAATGTTCTTAAAGATACTTAGTTTACTAGCACCCATGCTTTTGGCTGCATTATAATAATCTTCAGAAATATTAGCCACACCTGAAGATGTATTCATAATGATTTGGAAAACTCCATTTAGTGCAATCATAAATAACGTTGGACCATCACCAATTCCAAACCAAATAATTGAAAGAGGTACCCAAGCCATCATTGGCACTTGTCTTAAAGAGTTAACTATACCTCCAAAAACACTGTCAAAAATAGGAGATAATCCCATTGCAATACCGATAGGTATTCCAAAGACTAAGGCTAATCCCCATCCCTTTAGAACTCTCATTAAAGTTATACCAACATTGCTCATAACTTTAATATCGATGATACTGTCTATAAAAGCCCTTAATGTATCTAATGGAGCGGGCAAAACAAGTGGTATATCGATATAAGTGGCTAAAAGATGCCAAACTAAAATGAGTGTTCCATATGTAAGTAATCTTGCTAATGTATGTTTGGTAGTCTCATCTTGAAAAAATGAGACTACTTTATTGTTAGTAGCTTTACTTTCCAATACTCATAACTCCCTTCATCTAAATTTGTTTTTTTCTCTATATAATCAATAGGAAGACCTTCAGAATTTAGTTCATTTACGATTTCATTATATTTATTAACAAAATCTTTATATTCTTTAGTTCCAATAAAATCACTTCTTGCTATTAAAATATTTGTTACATAATCTTCCTGACTAGGACTTTTCACTTCTCCTTTTATGTTACTCGTAAATTTTGTTATATCAGTTATTATTGCATCGACTCTTGCTGTTTCATAAACATATGGCAAACTTTGAGGCATAAGCTCAATAATTTCAACATCTTCACCATATAATTCACGAACAAAATCTCTGTGATAACTTTTCTTACTTGTAATACCTACACTTGTAATATCTCTAGTCGACTCTAAAACTATGTCTGAATTCATAATTACAGGTCCTATAATTTCAAAATCAGGACTTGTGTCTATATACTTTTTTGCAGCATCTTTACAAACAATTGCCATAGAATACGCATTACTACTCAATGCCCATTGAGAAGTAGTCGCTCAGCAATCTTTGATAAAATAAGGTTCTAACTTAAATTCATTAGTTTCTGACTGCATATAGTCAAGAACAATTCCTGATATATCATCACCTGCACCAATTCTGATTACAGGCTTATTATTATTTTCTTTTATTTTTGGATTATTATTTTTAAAAATTATTATAGATAGTCCAATAATTATAGCTATTAAAAATAAATTGATAAAATTTCTGAAATTCTCTATCTTTATTTTTCCCATAATCACAACTTTCTATAGGTAAGATAAGTAATTCAGCCTAACAGCAGCTACAACCCTTGTTTTTAGAAGAATTCTTTGATGAACAAGAATTGTCTAACTCAGTTTCTTCTTCACATCCACAAGAACATCCTGATGATTTCTCTATTTCTTCTTCACACCCACAGGAACAAGTCGATGAATCCTCCTCTTCTACTCCAACTAAGCCTTCAATATAATGACAAACATTACCATGACAACCACAAACAGAATGTCCAATTTCTAAGTGCTTGTTAAGTTCAACTCTTTTCTTTTCCAAATCTTTTATATGTTCATCTATTAAGGTAATTTTTTCCTTAATCTTATTCTCAACATACGCACATGGCTCTTTACCGCTATTTTTCATTTGCAAAATTTCTTTAACTTCGGCAAGAGAAAAACCAAGATCTCTAGACTCAGAGATAAAATTAAGTATATCTACATCATGTTTATTGAATTTTCTATAATTATTTGATAATCTATCTATAGGACCTAATAGTCCTAAGCTATCATAATATCTTATAGTGGATCCAGCTAAACCTGTCAATTCACTTACATCTTTGATTTTCATCATATTCACCTCCTTCTAAGTATAAACATTAAAGTCGACTTTAACCCAACGATTGTATCATTTTAATTTTTTATTCTTATATAAAGTTTTCTTATTCATGCTTATCCTAAGCATACATATTTTCTATCAGCATTTTTCCATTCCTTCACCATATATATTCACAAGAGCATTGTCTTTTATTTCATATATACCAAAACCATATTGCCCTCTTTTTGAACCAGAGACTGTTATTTCATACCTATCATCATTTTCAATGTTTTGAAACTGTATTACATGTTTTTCAATAGGTGCTCTTGTAGATTGAGTCATTTCATAAACACCATTATTATTTAATATAACTAACATTTCGTTTTTTGTAGGGTAACCTAGCTTATCTCTTGAAATATTATAAATAACAACTAGATCATTAAATCCATTTGCATCTACATCTTCTTCACCAGCTTTGAGAACCTCATAATCAGGATAGCTTTTTCTAAAATACTTCAATAATTCATTATCTTCAGATACACCTATATCCACTACGTCATCTTCTGTTCCAGTATTAAAGCTGGTAAATCCTATATATAACACTCCTATAGCAAATATAACTAGTAATATATTTTTAATTTTTAGCTTTTTAAGATCCATATTTCACACCTTTTTTTAAGATTATTTATTTTCAATTGATTATATATACTAATTTATAATTAATCAAATAAATATCTCTGAGATTTTATTTCTTATTTGAAAGTCAAAAGCTCAAAAATTCTTCTTTTTATAAGCAAAATATTATAAAAAATTATAATTTTATTTAATATTCAGATTTACTTATAAAAAAAGAAAAACCACCTAAATCTAGGTGGTTTAATATTTTAGATTTTTTTAGGATTATTCAGCTTTTTCAAAAGTTATGCTGTATGCGAATTCTTCAGAATTATAGAAATCAAGAGGTTCTCCATCAACTTCAGCATATGGGTAGCCAAATTGATTTACAAATGGAGCTTCTTGTTCTGGAACTAAAGTTAAATCTCTTCCTGTTGTTAATCCAACACGAACAGCATCTAGATTTCCAAAGTAGAATTCTTTTATTTCTTGTGCTTTATCTCCATCTTTTTCTAAATCTTCATATAGAACAGCTCTTAGAACATCTGCAACATCTGTTGTTACCCAGCCTGTTCCTGGTTGATAATATTCAACCCAACAGTGTTGGCTTTTAGTAACATCAGAAACGCCTGATTCGTCTTTCAAACGAACACCAAATATTTCTCTTGCTGGTATTCCTGCAGCTCTTAATAATGCTATATTAACTGATCCAATATCAGTACATTTACCATCTAAAGATACTAATGTGCTTTCCACATCTCCTAGACCACATCCTGTTACATCATCATTACGAACCATATTTTCAAAAATCCATTCGTGGATAGCTAAAGCCTTATCTTCTACTGTTTCTTTTCCTTTTGTTATTTCATCAGAAAGTTCTTTAATTTTACCATCTAAAGGCATTAGGTTAGATGATGAAAGATATTCTTCATATTCTGCTGCATCAAAATCTTCTTCTTCAGCAAATTTAGGAGCTTTGATTTCTTTTCTAACTAGGTCAAAAGAATATATTGCTTTACGTTCTTTAGCTTCAGGAGAAAATTCAATGTATATCATTTCATTTCCTAAGTCATCTTTATTTGTTTGTGTTGTAGCTGTTTGTTCATCAACTACTACTTCAACATTAGAAATTTCTTGATATTCATCTGACTGAGCTGCTGGTAGCCATAGGCGAACTGGTTTATCTGATTCGTGTTTTGAAAGATCCACTTCAAAAGTTAGTTTACCTTTTAATTCTTCTGGCCAAACTTTTTCAGTTTCTTCTTCTTCAGATTCTTCTGTTTCTGAAACTTCTTCAGTTTGTGTTACTTTTTCTTCTTCAGTTGTAGCTTCGGTAGTTTCTGCTACTTCTTTATTTCCTTCAGTTGTAGCTTCAGTTTCTGTTGTTTGATTACAACCTACTGAAAAAACTAAAACAAATGATAATAAAGTTAATATTAATCCTTTTTTCATTTTTTCACCTCTTGTATTTTTACATATAAACCTTTTTATTCTTAATATAATAGTGATATATTGTTTTAATTTACCACGCAAGTAATATATTACAATAATTCTTTGATAAATTTTATAAGAACAAAATAGCTTACTATAAACTTTCTTTATAGTAAGCTATTTTATTAATATTTATTTTAGAAATAACATGTTATTTAACTTGAATAACTCTGTAACTCAATATTTCTTTTGCTTTAATATATTACTTTACTGTAATAACTTATTAGTTTATGTTACTGATTATTATTTTTATATTTATTTATATATTTATAAAGTCTATCTTCATCTTTAAAAAGAGGTAAATTTGTATTAACATGGAGTTTAACTAACATTGGTAAACTTAAACCTGCAGATATAATTTTTTCTTCATCTATAAAAACTTCTTCTGGCTTTCCATTACTAATAATTTGTCCTTTATTGATAACATATATATAGTCACAAACTTCATAAATAAAATCCATATCATGAGATGAAACTAAAATAGTTTTACTATTATCTTTTAATTTTTTAATGGTTTTAACCATCTGTTTGGTAAGCCTAGGGTCTAGGCCTGCTGTAGGCTCATCTAATAGAATAAGCTCTGGATTCATAGCTAATACCCCTGCAATCGTAAGCCGTTTCTTTTGGCCATAGCTTAAGTAATGAACAGCCTTATCTTTCAAATTACTTATTTCTAAATCTTCCAAAGATGAATTTACTCTTTTTTTAATCTCATTATCGCTTAATCCTAAATTTTTAAGTCCAAAGGCTATATCTGAATAGACATCAGAATAAAATATTTGTTTGTCTGGATCTTGCAATACCATATTTACTTTTTTTCTATAATCTCTCATAAAAGTTTTCTTGTAAGAGATACTTTCACCTCTGAATAAAATATCACCTTGAGATTTTTTGTTAATTCCTAGGATAGAAAGGAAAAGAGTTGATTTACCAGATCCGTTCTCTCCAATAAGTCCGATAATTTGTCCTTCTTTAATTTCCATATTAATATTTTTTAAAGCTTCATATCCATTGTCATATTTAAAGCACAAGTTTTTAATCTCTATCATAAAATCACCTAATAAAAGTCTCCATTAAAGTGTTTAAGTTCAAGTGTTAAAGAATAATCCTTAAAAGAATTCATTATTTTTATAAACAATGAACTTCCTATAAGAGAAAGACTTTTTATCCAATTTTTCTTTTTACCATATCCTTGCTTTAACTCCATTGCTATTTTCATTTTTTCTAGTTCTTCTAAAAATACATTTATAAATCTGTATATAAGCAGTAGCTGTTCAGTAATTATAATAGGAAATTTTATGGATTTCAGAAAATTAATAAGCTGGTTAATTGGAGTAGTTAATATCAAAGAATAGGTAGAACTTAATGCTGAAATAGACCTAATAAAAGTGTTAAATCCATTAATCAGAGAATTCTCAGAGACTCCAAGATAAAAATTAAAAACATTAAAGGAAAATATATAGTCCCTGTTGTCTTTACTTATTGATAAAATCATACTAACCAGACCTAATATAAGAAAAACTAAAGGTATTCTATATAACTTCAAATATTCTAAAAAAGGAATTTTAGCAAAAACTATACAAACTAAAATATTTAATAATACTATATTAAACTTAATAAAATTATTGTCTATAATAATAGAGAGCATGAGTAATAACATACTCATGCCCACTTTTAAACTTGGCCTAATTTTAAATAAATTATTCTCATAGGCAAGTTTATCTATCTTCAACATTTCTTTTACCTTTACTTACTCCAAAATAATATCCAATTACAGATGCTCCTAGAGCTGCTTGGCTGGCAAATAAAAGTGATTCTATTTCCCCACTAGCTGGTTCAATAAATGGTTCTGCCCATGCTTCATATTCTGGGTTATTTTCAGCAAGAGTGTCCATACCTTCATCATCTGCTCCTTCGAAATCTGCATCTGGAAGCAGATAAAGCGGAGCAATTATAATTGCTAGGATTAAAATTATAATTATTACCTTACTAGATGTTTTCATATAATAAACCTCCACCGTCATATTTCTTAACTCTTTCATAAATTAAAGTAGATAATAAACCTTCTACTATTGCAATAGGAACTTGGGTTAGAGCAAATATTGAAAGGTACTTAACTAATTCACCTGCAAAATTTCCTGCTGGAAAAGCTATTGCTAATTGCAGAGCAGTTGTTGCATAAGTTGCAAGATTTCCTAGAGTTACAGCAATAAATACATTTACATATTCATTTATTCCTGTTTTTTTCAGTGACTTAAATAGTCCATAAGAAACTAGAGAACCAACAATAGCCATTGAAAAAGTATTTGCTCCAAGAGTTGTAATTCCTCCATGAGCTAATAACAAAGCTTGGAATAATAAAACAATAACTCCAATTATAAACATCGGTCCTGGCCCAAATATAATTGCTCCAAAACCTATACCAGTTGGATGAGAACAAGATCCTGTTACTGATGGTATTTTTAATGATGATAATAAAAATGTAAAAGCACCTGCCATTGCTAGTAATAGCTTTTTATCAGGGTACTCCTTTGTTACTTTTGATGCACTCTTTGCACCGTAGATTACAAATGGAAGTGAAATCAATGACCAAATTAATGAATGTACCTTTGGTAGATATCCTTCCATTATGTGCATAGCTCCTGCCATTGTTGGCAATAAAATGACAGCTAATAACACATAAACTTTTAATAATTTTTTAGCTTTTTTCTTCATTTTTCCCTCCTATTATTTTTGCTAGGAGAAGTAAATATACTTCCCTCCGAAGAATTCTGGTGTCCTGGCTTAACGTCAAAGCTTACCTAGGCCTTCCCTTTCAGTGGCATATCTAGGTTTGCTCAGTAATACAGTAGCGGGGCTGCTGAGGATTCTAACCTCATTCCCATCTATATTATAAAATATTAAATATAGCAAATTTTCAATTTCCCCCTTACTATAAGTTAGTGCCTGTCTAAGAAGCTCCAGCTTATTTTCAGGGTTTTCTTTTAATATTTTTTGCCTATATAATTCTAATAAATCTAAATATTCTTTATCATAAATTGAAAACTTATCTTCTAATTCCATTCTTAAAGACCTAGATAATGCTGGATATTTTCCTAATGTAGAAAAAGAAATTACTAAACCACCTGTATCTATTTTTGAAGGTAGTATGAAGCTGGACTCTTCTTTAGAGTCTGCAACATTAACAAGAATACCTTTATCCTCGCAGTAAGATGAAATTTCTAAGTTTATATTTCTATCATTAGTGGCAGCTATAACTATATCTATATCTAGTAAATCACTTTTCTTGTAAGGTCTTTTTATACAAAAATCTTTTATATCTTCAAATTTTTTTATAAAATCAGGGCTTATAACTGTTACTTCTGCTCCTTCATCTAAAAATTTCTTAGATTTTCTATAAGCAACAGGCCCTCCCCCAAAAACTTTAACTTTTTTATTTTTTACTTTTAACATTATTGGAATATACATTTTCCTATTCTCCTAATAGAACAATAGCTTTGTATATAAGTTCATCTATATCTTGTATTCCTTCTTCTGATTTTCTGGTAAAAGCTAAAGAATTTATTCCTAATTTTTCACAAGCTCCTAACTTAGCTTCCATTCCTCCAGCTTCTCCACTATCTTTCATAAGCATATAATCAGCAGAAAATTCTTTTAGAAAAGCTATATTCATATCTAAAGAAAAAGGTCCTTTCATACAAACAATATCCTCTAATTTAATATTATATTTTCTACAAATTTCTATACTTTTAGTCATTGGAAGAATCCTATAAATAAATCTATTCTTGTTTTTTATACTTTCAAGTTCCCCAATCATTTTACTTCCAACGGTAATGAAATATGTACCTTTATTCTCTTTAGAAAACTTTTCAAATTCTTTCATTTCTTTAAAACTATAATCAGCCTTAGAGGTAATAGGTCTTATGTATCTAAGGTATTTAATTTTCATGTCCTTAGATATTTTTTGAGCATTACTTGTTACTATTTCTGCAAATGGATGGGACATATCTATGATTCCACTGATGTTATTTTCCTCTACAAATTCTTTCATTTCTTCGTAATCCATAGCAGATATTTTTACTTTACAGTCTTTAATTAAAGACGCTCCATAGTTTGTAGTAACACTTACTATTAATTTTTCTGACATAGGAAACTTATCCACAAATTGTTTAGCTTCACTAGTCCCGCCAATTAACCAAATCAAATATTGTATCCCCTTTTGGTAATCATCAGTCCCTCTTTTATCATACTTGTAGAGTTACCCACTATAACCAAGGATTTCATATCAGCTTTTTCATAGTCAAAATCATTTAAATTACTTAATTCAATATAAGTATCATCTCTTCCTGCATTTCTTACTAAAGCTACAGGAGTTTCCTTATCTCTATATTTCCCTATTATCTCTAAAGCTCTCGGTAAATGCTTAACTCTAGTTTTAGATCTAGGGTTGTATATTCCTATAACAAAATCAGCATCTGCTGCCTTATCTAATCTTTTTTCAATTGTTTCCCAAGGAACTAATAAATCAGAAAGACTAATTAAAGCAAGGTCCATCATTATCGGAGCTCCAACTTCTGCAGCTGCTGCATATATAGCTCCAACACCAGGAATAACCTCTACACACACTTTATTAATCTTTCCTTGTTCAATTAAAAGCTCATAAATGGGACCTGCCATTCCATATTGACCAGCATCTCCTGTAGAAAGAATAGAAGTTGTTTTTCCTTCTAAAGCTAAATCTATTGCCTTTTGACATCTTTCTATTTCTTTAGTCATTCCTGAAGTAAAAGTTTCTTTTCCTTCAATATCAATAGCTTCTTTTATATAATCTAAATATGGGCCATAAGCAACAATAGCATCCGATTCTTTAATCTTATCAATAGCATCTAAAGTCATAGAGCCAGCTCCACCTGGTCCTATACCTATAATATAAAGTTTATTCATTATTTCCTCCCTACAGCGAGCGTCATACTAGGAGCATTTTTTTTATCAACAATAATATTTTTACTAGTTAAATAGCATGAAGCTTCTGCCACAGATCCTGTTCCTACAGTTTTTCTTACAAATTCTGAAATCTCAAACATATATTCAACTTCCTGTAATTCTTCTGTTCTATAAAAAATAGTTTTAGCTTTGTAATTCTTAGCTAACTCTAAAATTCCTTGCTCATCAGATTTTAGATCTATTGAAGAAATACTTTCTATAGCCTCTGGTAAAAGTTTATTATCCTTAAATACTTCTTCAACAAACTCTCTCATAAGCTTAGAGCTAACTCCTCTTCTACAACCAATCCCTAGGTGGAGATTTTTAGGAATAATTTGTAAATAATTATATTTCCCTGAAATTTTCCTAGAAGATATATAAATAAGTTTTTCAGAATCTTTTATGTTTTCAAGACTATCTATCCTTATAAAGTTTGGATAGTCCCAATTAATCTCTACTTCACTATATAAATAAATCTTTTCTCCTTCTACCATGGCCGAAGTAAATTCCGTTAATTTTTCTTCGTTGTAAAAATAAAAACCCATATCTTTTACAAATAAGTCAGGACTTATAAAGCCTCTTGAATCAGAAGCTGTAGTTATAACGAGTGTAGATTTAGGAAAAAGCTCTGTAATTTTTTTGCTAAGTTCATTGGCTCCTCCCAAGTGACCACTAAATAAAGGAATTATAAATCTACCTTGGTCATCTATAACTAAAACAGCTGGATCAACTTTTTTATTCTTTATATAGGGGCTAATCATTCTAACAGCTATACCAGTTGCCGAAATAAAAACTATTGCTTGGCTTTCTTCGTATATATCTTTCATTAAAGAGCTAACTTTTACGCCTAAGTCTTTATGATAATAATGCTTACAATTTTCAAAATGATTTTCTATTTTCTTCCCAATTTTAAATCCACTAGAAGTAAATGAAATTATGCTAATCATCTTCAGCCTTTCGATATCCAGTAGTGAAGTTTTTATCGTAAAGTTTAGATTTAGAATATTCTGTGTCTATAAAATCTCCTACAAGGATTTGAGCCTGTCTATTTATATCTGCATCTTTAACTTTTTCAGCTATATCTTTTAAGATTGAAATTACAATCTTTTCATCAGACCAACTCGCCCTATAAACAACTGCTACAGGTGTATCTTCCCTATAAGATTCTAAAAGTTCTCCTACCACCGATTCAATATCTTGGACAGAAAGAAAGATTGCCATTGACGCCCTATGCTGAGCAAGGCTAGAGAGTTTTTCTTTCTCAGGTACTGGAGTTCTTCCTGCAATTCTCGTTAAAATTATAGTTTGACTTACATCAGGCAAAGTAAATTCTCTTTTAATTGCACAAGCTGCAGCTGAAAAAGAACTTACTCCAGGAATTAGTTCATAGGAAATATCTAGTTTTTCTAAATAATCCATCTGTTCTTGGATAGCTCCATAAATAGTTGGATCCCCAGTATGTAACCTACAAACATCCTTGCCAGCCTTGTCAGCCCTAACCATTACATCTAAAACTTCATCTAAGTTCATTTTGGCTGAATTATAAATCTCTGCTTCTTGATTAACTTCTAAATGAGAAGGATCAACAAGACTTCCAGCATAAATAATTACATCTGCATTTTCTAAAATTCGTCTTCCTTTAACCGTTATTAAATCCGGATCTCCTGGCCCTGCTCCTACAAAACTAATCATTTTTTACTCCTTTTATTATATAAATCGGGTTTTCTCCCCTCATAAGTCCCAGCTTATCTTCTTTAGAGACTTGAACTAGCCTACAAGAAATATCTGAATATGAGTTTTTCTTTAATAGATGTCTAAACTCACTTAGATTATCAAGGCTAATAAAATTTCCTATTAAAATTCCTCTGTTTTTTAAATTTTTATCTAAGTAAAGAAAGATTTCTTCTAGTCTACCTCTTGATCCTCCAATAAAAACTTTATCGTAAGAGTTTTCTCCTAACTTATCTAGATCTTCAGGAGCAAATCCCTTTATAAACTTGCCTTTAAGTCCAAAGTTTTCGAAATTCTTTATAGTTAGATCATAAGCTAACTCTTTTGACTCAATACCATATACATCCGCTCCAAGTTCTGCAAACTGACAAGACATCGAGCCAGTTCCAGTACCGATATCAAGTATTTTATCCCCTTCTTTTATTTGAAAAAGAGCAGAAGTTATAAATCTGACTTCCTCTTTTGACATAGGCACTTTATCTCTTATAAAATCTTCATCTTTAAACCATCTCATTTATTACCACCACAACTGCAAGTCCATTTTTTTCATCAAAACTCTCACCAATAGTTTTTTCTATAATTTTCTCTTCTGGATAAGAAAGGTCATAACCAGCTATTATTTTTCCTTGAAATCCTATTTTAGACAGTTCTTTAGAAATATAATTTGGATTATTTTCTAAATCAGTAAGTAAAATTATAAGTTCTTCCCTTAAAAGATTTTTGAAATCTATTTCTCTATTATGAAGTGAACCAAGAAAGGCATCTTGCCAAGGTAAATTTAGCTTAGCCATAAGATATTGGTAAGAACTGATCCCAGGGGAAACTGATTCTATTTCTACTCCCTTATCTTTAAGATACTTACAAATTCCAAAAAACAAAGGATCACCTGAGGCAAGTATTGTTATATTTTCATTTCCTAAAGGAAGTAGATTTTTCAAAGAAGAAATTTCAATAATATCATCTCTTATATTTTTTAAAGTTTCTTTAGCCCTTTTGAATGCATAAACTTTCTCTGATTCTTTAATTATTTTATAGGACTCAAAAGTTAAATAATCAGGATGTCCTGGACCAATTCCGCAAACCTTTATCATAATAATCCTCTTTCCATTGAGTAGATATAAACACTAACATCAAGAGATGAATCCTTTAAGTAAGACTTTACTCTTTCCTCAATTCCCTTTTTCATTTCTTCAAATATATATTTTTTCCCTTTATCTAGTAAAATCTCCACAATTTGCTCAGCTGATTGGCTTTTATTAACTGCATTTATAATTTGCTTATTTTCTCCTTCTAAAGCAAGATAATAAATAAAAGACTCTTTTCTTCCATCGGCAATTCTATTATGGGTATTGAAAATTCCTATAGATAATTTAGATAATTTTCCTACATGACCAAATATAACAACTTTCTTAAAACCAAGACTAGCTGCATACATCAAAGCATCTCCCATATAGTTAGAAACTTTGACTACTTGAAGATTTATATTACTTTTTCTATAAAGTTCTTCTCCATAAGAACCAGGAACAAAGGCTATACCCTTATTTATATTTTCTTCTGCAATCATATCTATTTCTAAGTAAATAGTTTTTAGCAAGGCTTCTGTACTCATTGGCTTAACTAAACCAGTAGTCCCGATTATTGAAATTCCACCTTTAATTCCTAATTGACTATTGAAGGTTCTCTTGGCAATAGCCTCACCTTCTGGTACATAGATTTCTGCACTAAGTTCACCACCAAGATTTTCTAATTCTTTTCTAATCATCTTTAAGGGAACTGGATTTATAGCTGGATCGCCTATTTCACCGAATAAATTTTTTCTTGTTATTATTCCAACACCTTCACCTGCAGATATATGAATTTCACTATCTAAAGATTTTTTTACTCTAGAATAAATAAGTATTCCATCCGTTACATCTGGATCATCTCCAGCATCTTTTCTAATCGCACAAGATACTTCATTTTCTCCAATTGTTTTGTCTAAAACCTCTAGAGTTAGTAATATATTTTCAGGGGTTTTAATTTCTATATAGTCTGGAATTTCGCCAGTTAAAAGACCTAACCCTGCAGCTTTTGTAGCTGCTTGAGCACAAGAACCAGTAGTGTATCCATATCTTAGCTTCTTCCCCTCGTGGATTAAGTATTTTTCCATTACCTATCCCCATTCATATAAAGAAGAGCATTAACTATTGAAGCAGCAACATTACTACCACCTTTATTACCAATGGTTGTAATTTTGGGAACTATAAATTTCTTATCTCTTAATGCTTCTTTAGATTCAGCTGCACCTACAAAACCAACTGGCACACCTATAATAAATTCTGGATTGAAACCTTCTTCCATAAACTCCATAAGTCTAAATAAAGCTGTTGGAGCATTTCCAATAACAAATCCCTTAATTCCTTGATCTATCGCCTTATCAATACAAAGAGAAGACCTTGTTAATCCAGTTTCTTTTGCTTTTTTAAAAATATCCTCGTCATCTATGAAAAACTTGGCTTTAGAATTAAATTTTCCTAAATTTTTCTTATTAATTCCTGAATAAACCATTTTAGTATCTGTATAGATTATATTCCCAGCTTTTATATAATTTTCTGCCTTAGATATAAAGTCATTCTCTATACAAACAATTTTCCTATAGTCTAAATCTCCAGTAGTATGAATCATTCTTTTAACTATTAACTTTTCATCTTCTGTAAAACTTGTATCGTCCATAACTTCTTCAATAATGTCGAAGCTTTTTACTTCAATTTCTTTTGGATTTTTTATATACACTATTTATTTCCTCCTAAAAACTCATAGATCTTGCCAATGTCATAGGCAAAATTTATGTGAGCGAAAAGTCCCATAGTATTTCTTACTTGATATCCACACTTCCAAGATTTATTTTTTCTTTTTATATTTAGAAAAGTCTCTAAAGGGCTTATAAAATCTCCATAGTGTGATTCTTTAGCTGGTATAAAATCTCCTTTTTTTCCAAGAAGACAATCTTTTTCTATCTCTATATCAACATAGCCAAATCTAACTCTTTTATCTCTTATTAAAGAATTCCCTTCAAAAATGCCAAGCATTGGATAAGAATTTATACTTTCACTTAAATACATAAGTCCTCCCCCCATAGCTAAGATTTGTCCATTATTTTTAGAAAAATCTATAATAGATTTTTTCATAGAAATATTTTCAGATAATTCCTTTAAATAAAGTTCAGGATATCCTCCACCGATAATTACTAAATCAGCTTTTTTAATTTCTTTATCATGTAAAGGAGAAAAGTATTCTACATCGGCTATTTTCTCTAAAAGTCTTAAATTCTCGTTATAGTTAAAAGAAAAAGCCTCATCTTTTGCAATAAGTATTTTCTTATTAACTTTTTTATAGTATTCTTCTTTTGTTTCAATATTATTAGATAAAGTTAATAATTCATCGATTTTTATATTTTTTTCTAGTAAATCAGCTGCAGTATCAATTAGCTCATTAGTCTTTTCTTTATCAGGTAGATAAAGCCCTAGATGCCTTGAACCAATTTCAAGGTCATTAGAATAAGGAATATAGCCGAGAACTTTTACACCAGCTAATCTTTCTAAATCATCTTTAATAGCTTCATAAAAATATGGTTTTACCATATTCAAAACTATACCTTTAATACGCCCTTTGGAAAAATCAACCATTCCTTTTACTTTGGGAATCATTGTATACATTTCGCCTTCCGGCTTATAAACCAAGATGGCATTGATATCTAACTTTTCTCCTATATCAAATGCAGATGCCTCACAAGAGCCTAGCTTTCCATCAAAATATCCCATTGCTCCTTCAATTAAGGCAAACTCCCCTTTATTTAGAGAAAGAGATGTAGAGAGCCCAGTTTCTTTCTGCATATGTATATCTAAATTTCCACAATTATTTCCTGAAGCTAGTTTATGATAACTTGGATCTATAAAATCTGAGCCAGTTTTAAAGGGGCATACATCAATTCCTTTTCTAGTTAAAACTCTAGCTAAAGCTAAAGTAAAAATAGTTTTTCCAGAATTTGAAGAAGGTCCACTTATCATTAGTCCTCTCAAAACTTACCTATCCTTTCGTGCAACCATTAAAGAAATATAATCTTTTTCTCCAGATATTTCCTCGTCTATTTCAAATACCCTTTCTTCTTTCATAGAAAGCCTTTGAATATATCTAGGATTAAAGCCATAGCTTTCTAATTTTTCCTTTATTTTTTCAGGATTTTTATAAGTTTTCAAAACAGCTATTGAATCTACTTCATTAAGTAATTTTTCTGGTGTATTTTCAATATCGTCAATTAATAGAAATTTTTCTCCCTTTAGTGTTAATGGTAAATTTACTCTATTAAAAGCAGCTAAATAGGAAGTTATACCTGGAACATTTTCAAGAACAATATCTGTCTTAAGTTTTGCTAATTCATCTGCTATATAAAGAGAAGTTGCATAAATCATTGCATCTCCTATAGTTAAATAAACTCCCCTATTAATTAGGTTTTCATCTATAATTTTTGCTGCTTTCTCATAATGAGATTTTGTAACTTTTTTCATAGGAAAGTCTAGTTCTATAATATTTTTTCTTTCAATAAATTCTTTAACTGTATCTAGAGCTAAGTTCTTTCCTTTATTTACTGGAACAAAAATTGAATCAGCTTCTTTTATCCTATTAACTGCTCTCAAAGTTAATAAATCGCTGGCTCCAGGCCCAATTCCTATAACATCAAGTTTCCTCATTAACCTATAAGCTCCTTCGCTTTTTCTACAAAAATATCCCTAATTCCTTTTAATTCTCCCAGTCCTCTTTTATCTATATCTATCTTATAACCTAGTTTTTCAAGTTTCGACTTCCAAGAATTTTCTTCACTTGAAGATAAATCATCTCTAACATGAACTCCAGCTACCAGCATCAATGGTCTAAGTAAGATCGATTTATTCTCTAATTTTTCAAGTTTCTTTAGTAAATTTTCAAAGTCATCTTCTCCCTCAATAGTGGAGACAAATACTTTTTCTCCATGGATATCTTGAAGATTTTTCTCCAGAATTGAATAATATTTATCTGCCTGATGATTGGATCCATGCCCTACAAATATAGTTATATCATCATTATCTTCTATCTCTAAAGCACCTATTAAAGTTTTATAATCTGTTTGCTCATGAAAAAGAGGCTTAGATATTTTATATCCTAAGTTTTTTAATTTTTCATATTCAAAACCCGTTATAACATGAATTGGTTGAATATATATTTCTTCTATTCCTTTATCTTTAAGACTTTTAACTGCTTCTATTTCATTTAATTTATGGATATTTTCGTTATCCATAATTCGTTTTTTTACAATCCTTGAAGTATAAGCTTCAACACATGGGTAAGAAACTTCCTTTTCTATATCTTGGAAAATTTTATCAAGTGATTTTTCACGAGCCTGCCTATCAGTAGTTCCAAATGAACCAATTATTAGACCTTTTTTCATTAATCCTCCTATTTAAAAGTTTCTGGGTAAAGGTACTCAGCCATTGCCTCATAAGCCTCTATATATTTATAGTTTGGTTTGAAATTAAACAATTCTTTAGAAAGAATAATGTAATTTCCTTCTTTTACTGCCTTTAGATTTGACCAAACTTCATTATTTTCTAATTCTTCTTTTCTTTTTTCTTCAATGGCTTCTAAGTCTGAACCCATAGGTACAACGAAAATATAGTCTGGATTTTCTTCAAGAAGTTTTTCCATACTAAACTCCCCTTCTTCTCCTCCTATATCACTTAAATCAGCTAGATTATTAGCTCCTAAATCCTTAATAATTTCCCCAGTTATAGTATCTGAATCTTTAACCATTATTTTTTTAGCAGAAGAAATAAGAACAATAACCTTAGATTTTTCTTCATCTTCCGGTACTTCACTAATAATATTATTTATTTCTTTTTCCATATCTAAAGCATATTTCTGATAAAGCTCTTCATCATCCAGTAAAAGGGAAAATATCCTTACTAGCTTAAAGTATTCTTCCTTACTTTCTATATTAAAATCAAGAACTCCTACTCCCATTTCTTCTAATGGATTAGCCATAGCTTTAGAGTTTTTAAAAGATGAAATAAATACAAGATCTGGCTCAAGACTAATTACTTTTTCCATACTTGGCTCATTTGCCTTTCCTACAAGCTCTGGACTATAGGAAAGTTCAATAGGAAGATCATCAGAAGGATTCACAGTTCCAATAACCTCTCCACCCATCTCATTCCAAAGGTCAAGGTAAGAATTATATAGACTTACAACTCTTTTCGGATTCTTCTTTAAAGTTACTTCCTTGTCCCTATCATCGATAAAAGTTATAGAATCGCCATTATCTTTAATTTCATATCTATCTAAATCTCTAGCTTCATGTGAAATTTCATCTTCTGTTTCTACTATACTTTCAGTTTCATTTTCATTAACTTGTTTTTCTTCAATAGAAGTTACTTCTTTGCCTGAGTCTTTAACTTCATTAGTTCCTGAACAGCCAGCTATGGCTAAAGATAAAAGTAATATTGTTAATTTTTTCAATTTTGTTAGTTCTCCTTAGTATTTGCTATAAAATATTTACATCTATTAACTTGGTCTTCATATAAATTTCCAGTAACTTTAAATACTCTCTCCAATATTTCTAAATCCATTAGCTGTTCTGCTGAAAACATTCCAAGGGATTTTCCTTCTACTACTGGTAAGCAATAATCTGAATATCTGCTTGCTAAATTTATATCGTGAAGAACCATTACAACAGTTAAATTCAGTTCTTTATTTAAGTTTTTAATCAATTCCATTAATTCTAACTGGTACCTCATATCTAGAAAGGTTGTAGGCTCATCTAGTAGGAGAATTTCAGGCTCTTGAGCAAGAGCCATAGCTATCCATGCCCTCTGGCATTCTCCTCCTGACAGACCAGCCACTAACCTTTCCCTTAACTTACCTAGTCCCGTTACTTTTATTGCATTATCAATTATTTCATAATCAAAAGCATTCAAATTCTCAAAAGTTTTCTTATGTGGATTTCTCCCATAAGATACTAATTTTTCCACAGAAATATCAGGTTTGATATTTCTTATTTGAGGTAAAAAAGCTATTATCTTAGATAGTTCCCTTTTTGAATATGACTTTAGTTTTCTATTCTCTATCTCAATTTTTCCATTGGCATAAGGAATATATCCCGATAATGTTTTCAAAATTGTAGATTTACCTGAACCATTAGGACCGACTATTGTTAGAATTTCTCCTTTATCAATAGAAAAGTTAATATCATTTACAATAGTTTTATTTCCATAGGCACATGATAAATTTTTTGTATTAATTATTCCCACTAAATTTTATCCTTTCTAAATACAAGGTATAAGAAAAAAGGCCCACCTATTATCGACATAATAACTCCTACAGGAATTTCAGAAGGTGCAAAAATTAATCTTGCAATCAAATCAGAAAATAAAACTATAAATGATCCAGCCAACATCGAAGATGGAATCAAGTATTTATTATCTGAACCAATTAAAAGTCTCATAATATGAGGAACAATTAAACCTACAAATCCCAATAAACCTACTACAGCAACTGCACTTCCTGCTAAAAGAGAAGATAAGGCGATGAAAACTAATCGAATAACTCCTACATTTTCACCTAGAGAAGATGCTATTTCATCTCCTAACACAAGAATATTGAGCTTTCCAGATAAAAATATGGCCAGTAACAAAGCTAAAATTATGTAAACACTTACCATACTTACATCTTTCCAACTAATACCTGATAAGCCTCCGACCATAAAACCAAGTGCTGCTGGTACTCTATTAGGGAATAAAGAAATTAAAATATCATTTCCTGCCCCAAAAATAGTATTTACTGCAACTCCTGCAAGGATAATTCTTGTAGTAGAAGGCCCTTTTTTTAAGGAAAGTGAATAAATTATTAAGGTTGCAAAAAGTGCCCCAAGGAAAGCTCCTAAAGGAATAAAATTATAATGCTTAGGAAAAAGTATCATAATTAACATAGCTACAAATCCAGCTCCAGAAGACACACCAATAACATTAGGACTTGCCAAGGGATTATTCATTATTGATTGTAAAATTGTCCCTGAAACTGACAAAGCTGCTCCTGCTAAAATCCCCATTATTATCCTTGGTAACCTTACATTCACAATAATTTGATAATTAATACTCTCTTTATCTATAAAAGAGTTAAATATCTCACTTAGACTTAAATCAACAGCACCAAATCTCAAATTAGCTAAGGATATTACAATCAAAAAAACAAATAAAACTATTAAAAAAAATCTTTTCTTTTTTTCTTCTTTAAGCATTACCCCTCCAAATTAAAAAAATTCCCAACAAAAATAAGGGAATTAAAAAAATTAGATTCTTTCCCTCCGAAAGTACCTTTCGAAAAAATCTAAGCAGGTCTCCTGGCTTATGCTTACAGTAAACTCCCTTCCCTTCTAATATAGAAAGTGGTTTGAATTTACCAACACAATTACAGTAGCGGGGGCTGCTGAGGATTTGGACCTCATTCCCTTAACTTAAATTTTTTAGTATTTGATTGTTTAAAAATAAGTATACTAGATTTCGATAGATAAGTTAAATTTAATCAATTACTTTTATCAATAGTAAAATATTTGTATAAAATAAACTAATAACACACTAAACTTGACCTAGGTCAAGTTAATAATTTCCTAAGTCTACTATTATGTATATAGAAGAAAAGAAAAGGAGGATTTAATGAAGAAATTCAATAGAAAATTATTTAGGTTTTTCAAAAAGAATGAAAATCTCTTTACATTTATTTCAGGAATTCTTATTCTATTAGCTTTCATAGTTTATAAATTCTATGCTTTAGTAACTCTTAGAAATATACTTTATCTTTTTGTAGTAGTCCTTTGCGGGCTTCCCATCTTACAAAGAGCTATTTCAGGATTAAAGTATAAAGCAATAGGAATAGAGGTTTTAGTAAGTATAGCTGTAATAGCTGCCTTATTTATAGGAGAATATACAGAATCTGCTATGGTTACTTTCTTATTCCAACTAGGCTCTTATCTTGAAGAAAGAACCCTAAAGAAAACAAGGTCATCTATTAAGATTTTAACCCAAATGGCACCAGAAACTGCCCTTCTATTAGATCAATCAGGAGAATATTCAACTGTCGATGTAGATGAAGTTGAGGTAAATGATTTACTTTTAGTAAAGGTAGGATCTAAAATTCCTGTAGATGGATTTATAAGTTCAGGTGAAGGTTACTTTAATGAAGCCAGCATTAACGGAGAATCAAAGTTAGCTTTCAAAGAAGTTGGCGATAGAGTTTTTGCAGGAACAATCCTTGACTCAGGTCTTGTTAAAATAAAAGCAACTCGAGTAGGAGAAGATACAACTTTTTCAAAAATTATAGAACTTGTAGAAGAAGCCCAAGATGCAAAATCTCCTGAAGAAAAATTTATTAATCGTTTTGCAAAATACTACACCCCTACTGTAATTGTTCTTTCTATTTTTGTTTATATATTTACAAGAAGCATAAATACTGCAATAACTGTTTTAGTATTAGCTTGTCCAGGAGCTTTAGTTATAGGTGCTCCAGTAGCAAATGTAGCTGGTATAGGAACTGGAGCCAAAAATCACATCCTCTTAAAAGGAGGAGAAAGTATTTCTAATTATGCAAAATCAGATATTTTTATTTTTGATAAGACTGGAACTTTAACTGAAGGTAAACCCAATATTGTTGATATTTTTTACTATACAGAAAATCAGGACTATGCTCTGAGATTACTAGCCTCGATTGAAAATTCTTCTGACCATCCTCTTGCTAAATCAATAACTAATTATGCCAAAGATAAAAATATAGATTTTGATGAAAATATCCTTACTAATACCCATAAAGGTCTTGGAATGTCAGCAGTTGTAGAAAACAAAGAAATTCTTGTTGGTAACGAAAGATTAATGAATGAAAATAATATCTTCCTTACAGAAACCCAAAAAAATCATCTTTCTACTATTCAGTCTAAAGGAGGATCTGTAGTTATACTTTCTGAAAATAAGAATATCTTAATGATTGTTGGAATATCTGATAAGATAAAGGCAAATTCAAGTGAGATGATAAAAGAGTTAAAGTCTTTAGGTGTTAAAAAAACGGTTATGCTAACTGGAGATAATGAAAAAACCGCAGAATCGGTAGGAGACGCTATTGGCATAGATGATATAAGAGCAAATTTACTGCCTGAAGATAAACTAAATATTGTTAAATATTTTCAAAAAGAAGGTTATAAAGTAGCCTTTGTTGGTGATGGAATTAACGACAGCCCTGCCCTTTCCCAATCAAATACTGGAATAGCTATGGGAGGGGGTACTGATGTAGCAATTGAGATTTCAGATGTTGTTTTAATAAAATCTGATTTAGAAAGTGTTACAAAATCATTTTATCTAGCTAAAAAAACAATGACTATTATGAGACAGAATATAGTAATTGCTATAGGAACAGTAATTTTTCTTATACTAGGATTATTCTTAGGGTATGTTCATATGGCTATTGGAATGCTTGTCCATGAAGCTAGTATTCTTGCTGTTATTCTAAATGCAATGAGACTTTTATATTCAAAAAGAAATTGATTTATACCTTAGTCACTATAAATAAACTACTATTAAATTAAAAGAAAGGAAATTATTATGAAAAAATTAACCCTACAATTAGAAGACCTAGCTTGTCCCGCATGTAGCAATAAAATTGAAACTGCTTTGAAAAATACTGATGGTGTTGTTTCTGTAAAAATATTATTTAATGCAAGTAAAGCTAAAATTGAATATGATGAAAATATTACAAATAAAGATTTAATAATACAGACTATTGATGATTTAGGTTATGATGTTTTAGATATCCTATAAAATGTGAAGGAGAGCTATGAAAAGGCATTCGTGTGCAGAAATAGTACCAATTTTTAATCACTTAGATAAAGATTCACTTATTAAGATAAGTTCAATAACTAGGCATAAATCATATACAAAAGGAGATATTATCTATTCTCCGAATAAAGCACCAGCACTATTTATATTAGCCAAAGGGAAAATAAAAGAATATCAAATATCTATCAATGGGAAAGAGCAACTTCTTAGGGTACTTGGTCCAGGTAGAGTTCTAGGTGAATCTTCACTTTTTGATTCTCAGCCACCTGAAACTTATGCTGAAGCTATCTCAGATATTGAAGTTTGTTATATAAGTAAAGATGAACTAATAAATCTACTTCTTGAATATCCAACCATAAGCATTAAAATCCTAGAAGAATATAATAGACGATTAAAAGAAGCTGATAACCAAACTACGAGAATAGCAACTGAGTCAGTTTCTTCGAGAATAGCATCTTACCTAATTGATTTATCAGTAGCTGAAAATTCAAATAAATTTACTCTACCATTAAACATGAAAGAATTAGCTGCTTTCCTTGCTACAAGTCCAGAAACTCTATCCCGTAGACTTAGGAATTTTGAAGAAAAAAATATTATAAAAAGAGATGGAAAAGTTATCCACATTTTGAACATAGATATGATGAAAGAAATAAAAGAGTAGGTGATAGATATGGAATTTAACAAAGAATCAATTATAAAAGATTCTATTATTGAAAACCCAGAAATAATTGAAGTTCTTGAAAAGGAAAATATAAATTATTACGATAAAGCTTTGAAAAAATTTGGAAATGTTACTAACGATAATGAATTATATGATAAGTTAAACAATACAACTAATGAATCTTTAGAATACAAAGAATTAAGAGAAGCAATTAATTCAGATAAAAGAACTCTTATCAAATATATTAAACAAAACCACCACAGAAAAGAATTAGGTTTATTAAATCTTATAGAAGATTATATACAAAGAGTTTTGAAAGCCCACTATACAGATTATGAGAATATTCCTGAAATTTATAGGTGTTTTATGGAAATTAAAAGCTCTTTAAACATACATTTTGTAAAAGAAGAAAAAGTAGAATTTCTATCTATCCTAAAAAACGAAACTTATAATAAGGATAATTTAGAAAAAGATAATGAAAAAATAATTAATTTGTTAGAAAAACTTTATCTTTTAACTAATAAATTTACAGCCCCTGAAGATACTTGCCCTACCCATGTAAAGCTCTATGAACTTATGGATATGCTTTATAAATCTGTTCACAAACATATTTTTATAGAAGATTACATTTTATTTTCTAAATTTTAATTATAAAAAAAGGCCTTGATTAAATAATCAAAGCCTTTTTATTTTTATTATTTTGCGTCTCTATATTCTTCTTCTCCACCCTCAGCTGCAAGATCTAAGAGTTGAACCAATAAATCTTTTTGCCTATCTACTTCTCCTACTTCTCCAAAAGTATGACCTAATTCTTTATCAATATTCAATACTCTAGGAGGTCTTGTTCTAGAGATTACATTTTGTAGGTGTGATATCGAAGCTGTTCTTATACCTCTTGATTCTATTTCTCTTTGAACCAGTCCCACTGATTGATGACAAATATATCAGCCAGGAGATAGTAAAACAATATCAACTCCATCTTCCTCTAACATATCAGCAATTTCAACAATAGAAATTTCCCTATACTTATCTACTCTAGGAATATATCCCATTATTCCAAAATTTCTTGGTGCAACAGAGCTAATAACTCCTTCTTCTTGTAAATCCCTTAATCTTTCTAAAGGAAATACTATATTTTTATCTAAAAGGGCAGAACTTTTATCGTAATGATCATGGGTTATAGTTAAATCATCAAAATCCACATCTCCAGGTATAACCCTATAAGTATGATCTCCCTTTACATTAAATGGTTTATCTTCTTTTAGATGAACTCCAGAAGTTGTAACAAAAGCTACTTTTGCATTTTTATAATCATCTATTTTATTTGCTATATTTGGTTTTGTATCTAGTTCAACTACCATTCTCTCAGCTATCTTTCCAATGGCAGCTTGTTTTAATTTTCTAAATCCCATAAGTCACTTCCTTAATTCATACTATTCTTATAGGATTTATTCCCAATAATATATTATTAAAACTATTATTGATAACTATTATAAAAAAAGGACAGTAGAATCCTACTGTCCTTTTTAGCTTATTCTACTTTTCCACCTTCGATAACAAGTTCATCAATAAAAGCCTCTCCATAAGTTTCTGCTAGAGTTTCTTCATAATTCTTATGGAAGAAGTTTTCTTTTCCTAAAGATTCAATTTCTTCATTTATCCAATTCTTTAAGCTGTCATTTCCTTTGGAAACTGCTGGAGCAATTGTTGAAGTTTCACCGAATTCAGCTATAGTAACTTCATACTTATCGTTAGATTTTGCATAGGCTATAACTTCTGTGTTGTCATTTGCCCAAGCTGCACCGTTGCCATTTTCTAAAGCATTTTTAGCATTAGCATAGGTATCGTACTTTTGTAGTTTTATATGAGGATAGTTTTTAGTCAATTCAATTTCAGCAGTTGTTCCAGAAATAACTATCATTTCGTCATCTTTATTCCAGCTGTCTTCATCTAAAGAAGTAATAGGAGCATCTTTTGGAGAAACAACTCCTAAGCCTACTTTCATATAAGGAAGGGCAAAAGCTACTTTCTCAGATCTTTCATCTGTTACTGTAAAGTTAGCTAAAATTAAGTCAACCTTGCCTGACTCAAGGTACTCTACCCTATTAGCTGCTTCTGTTGATACAAATTCAGCTTCAACTCCAAGGTCTTCAGCTAATCTTTTTGCAAAATAGATGTCGTATCCTGTATATTCTCCATTTTCATCGATATAACCGAAAGGTGCCTTATCAGAGAATACACCAATTGAGATTTTTCCACTATCTTTAATCTCTTCTAAGGTCTTATATTTTTCTCCCTTACTTTCACTGTTTTGATTTGAATTACATCCAACTAAGCCTAAACTTAAAATTAAACCTAAAATTACTAAACTAAATTTTTTCATAAATATCTTCCTTTCTTTATTAAAATTCAAAAACATTCAAAAAAGCCTTTGCCCTTTCAGTTTTTGGATTTTTGAAAAATTCCTGTGGTGTGGTATCTTCTATTATTTTTCCTTTATCTAAAAATAAAATCCTATCTGATATTGCTTTAGCAAACTGGAGTTCATGGGTAACAATAAGCATTGTCATTCCTTCTTTTGCTAAATTCAAAACAACATCTAAAACTTCCCTTACCATTTCTGGGTCTAAAGAAGCAGTAATCTCATCTAAAAGTAATACTTCTGGATTCATTATCATTGCCCTTATTATGGCAACTCTTTGTTTTTGTCCTCCTGATAGTTCTTTAGGAAGTGCATTTTCTTTATCTTGAAGACCTACCATTTTCAGTAATCTTCTAGCGTCAGCTTCGGCTTCTTTTTTATCTTTTTTCAAAACTTTAATAGGTGCTATTGTAATATTATCTATAACTTTTAGATGAGGAAAAAGCTCATAACTTTGAAAAACCATACCTATCTTTTGTCTTAAAATATTATTATTTCCTGCCTTATGATCTATTAAAATATCATTAAGGTAAATATCCCCTCCTTGTATATCCTCAAGAGCATTAATACACCTAAGAATTGTAGACTTACCTGAACCACTTTGTCCCAAGATTGAAATAACTTCACCCTTCTCAACTGAGAAACTAATTTCATCAAGAACAAGATTATCTCCATATCTTTTAACTAAATTTTCAATTTTTAAAATGCTCATATTTAAGCCCATTTCCTTTCTAAATACCCAGCTAGTTTACTAATTGGGAAACAAACTACAAAATAAAGTAAAAATATTACTAAATAAATTCCAAATGCAGAATTTGGACTTGACATTCTGTTTGCATCAATTATTTGCTGACCAACCTTAATTGTTTCTACAACTCCAATCATCAAAGTAATACTTGTTGTTTTAATTATCCTAGTAACCAAATTTATTGCCTGAGGAATTAATCTTCTTATAGCTTGAGGAATTATTATATAGAAATAAGACTCAAGTTTATTAAAACCAAGGGCAAAAGCACTTTCACTTTGGTGCTTAGGAATACTTTCTATAGAACCTCTTACAAGGTCAGCCATCTCAATGGAACCCCAAAATGTAAAAACAATTACGGAAGCTAACTCACTAGAAAAATTAAGTCCAAAAAAGTCTGGAAAACCAAAGAAAACTATAAATAACAAAACTAATTGAGGCATTATTCGAACAATTTCTAGATGTAATCTAGTTATAAACTTGATTACCTTATTGTTAGTAGTCATAAGAATTCCGATAAAAAGTCCTAATATAAGACTTAATATTATAGAAATAAAACTTATCCTAAGAGCGACGCCTAAGCCTGATAAAAGTCTAGCGAGATTATTTCCTTTCAAAAGTACATCGAAACCTAAGTCCATGCCTTTATCCTCCTTTCAACTCTTGAACCAATAAATGAAATTGGTAAAAGTATTATTAGGTAGAATATAACTAATAATAGTAAAGCTTCATCAGACCTATAGTACATACCTATTAAATCTTTAGCTGTAAACATAAGATCCATTAAGCCAATCGCAGAAAAGACACTTGTTTCTTTCATTAGGAAAATTAGATTTGCAATAAATCCAGGAAAACTAATAGCAATCGCTTGAGGAAATATTATATAAGCCATAGTTTGAAATCTATTCATTCCAAGGCTCATAGCACTTTCTCTTTGTATATCCTCTACTGCTTCTAGTCCACTCCTAAAAGTTTCCGACATATAAGATCCACCTAAAAAAGCTAAACCTACAACCCCACAAATATATGGATTTGTTGCAATTCCTATCTTTGGTAAACCGTAAAAAATAAAAAATAATTGTACTAACAATGGTGTATTTCTACTTAGCTCAATATAAATATTCACTAATTTTGTAAGAATTGGAATCTTATAAAACTGTATTATTGAACAAAATAATCCTATGATAATAGAAAATATAATACCTAAAACACCAATTGAAACAGTTAGTTTTAGAGCTTCAATATATAAAGGTAAATAGGAAATCATAATATTTATATCCATTTTTTCTCCTTTCAGAATAAAAAAAAGCCTAGAAGATAATCCTCCTAGACTTAAAATTTCTGGTTTGGCTAACTAAAGTTTGTATGCCAAAACACCAGCCATTTTACATGCCCAGGATTCTTGCATACAGCAACAGTTGTTTAATTTATTTGTTTTTCCATTCAATAAATAAAACATATCATTTTCCTCGCTTTTCTTATTTAGCATATTATCACTTCATATTATCTTTGTCAATAAAAATTATCAATACTTATTCTAATAAACATATAATTAATTATGATATATTATTTTTTTTACTATCTTTCATTCTTATATAGAAATAAAAACACATAATTATATTTACCATAAAAGTTAAAATACTATACTCTAATTTATAATAATTAATTGGCGAAAAGAAATTATTATAAATTACTGAAAATAAATTTGGATAATCAGAAGCTAAGGAAACTGTTCCTAAAATAATTCCTCCTAGAATATTCCATATACTGTGAGCCATTACTGGTGCCAATAAAGAATTTTTATATTCATATAAAAAACTCATAAATACCGACATAGTAATATATTTAATATCGGGACTAATCCTTCTGTAAAAGCTCCTGCATGAAACAAGGTAAATATAAGGGTACTTATAATTATAGAAACAAATCTAGAGTATTCTTTTTTTAGTAATTGATAAATATATCCTCTTACTAATATTTCCTGCATTAAAACATTGATAAAAGCAGATAAAATCCATATCTCTAAATTTTTCACATTGTTTTTCCTTATTATTTTAATACTATTTGATAAAATTAAAGTCGCTAAAGGAACTATAATCCATACAAAACCTATAATCATTCCATATAAGCTAGATTTTAGAAATTTTCCTTTATAGGAATAGAAAACTTATTTTTTTCAAAAATAATAAAGATAATAGTGAAAAATACCACAGAAAGAAATGGTGTCATTTCAGCCCAAAATCTCCACCAAATAGGGTTACTAGATTCAATATCTAAAAAATTTAAACTAGCCACCCATAGTGAAAAAAATAATAATATCTTAAAAAATTTAATAAAAAAATTTTTCATTAGATAAACATCTCCAATTTATAAGATAGAAATTACAAAAATGACCACTCCACTTTTAATATACATAAGTGAATAGATGGTCATTTTTATAAGTTTATTTACTAATATTATTTTATCATTAACTATTAAATGGCTTCAATATAAAAATAATTTCTCAATATCAAAATATATAAAAACTATTTTTAAAATAGGTTTTATATATTCATAAAAGCTGAAATTCCCCCATAAATAACTCCAGCTACAGGCCATATAATCCAGCTACGACCCCAATCATCTGTTATAAAGCTATAAGCAAGATATAAAGCAACTATAATTGACCAATAGATACTAGCAATTCTATCTGCTTTCTCATGGTCTTTTAAATTATAATTTTTATACTCTCCTTCTCTAAGGAGCTTATTTACTCCATCATAGATTGCATAGTTTAATATTAGATAATAACTAGCAAGAGCAACAATTAAGATACAAATCGCGACACTAACCAAAACTGCACCATCGTTATCATCTCCAAATAAAACTAATGAAATAAAAATCGGCATTACAGATAATATATAACTAACTACAGATAAACTTAAAGCTCTTTTATATCTAGGAGTAACTTCTGATTTGATAAAATTTACTTCTTGCCTTGTTTGATAATCTAGATGAATAGGATTTTCAATTAAATACTTATAGGCTGACAATTCACTATAATAAGAAATAATAAAATATACTCCTACAGCTACAATGGAAAACATCATTATTAAAGCTAAAAGAGAAGCTTTACTCTCGCTAAGTTGAAGAATATTAAGTTCATATAAGCCTAGTATAAAGATAAAAGCTGCTAAAGAACTTATGGTAATGCCAATTCCCAAGGCTACTTTAGGAAAATATTTTTTGACATCATTTATATAGGACTTAGCATCATCTAAAGTTACTTTTTTTATTGATGAATTGTTTTCCAGATCTATTTCTTCAATTCCTAAAATATCTGATACTTCTTCTAAGCTTCCAAACTCAGAAATAACAATTCCTATAGCTTCGTTTTCAGTTTTCCCATTTTCTTTTAGTTCCAGATACTTATCCTCCATCATAGAGAGTAGTTCATCTTTAGCTCTTCTAGTATTATCATTTTTAGGTAAACCTAAAAACATATTATCTAAATAATCTCTAATCGTATTCATACTAGATCTCCTTTTTTATAAATTTATTTACAACTTCCTTAGTAAGTTCCCATTCTAAGCATTTTTCTTGATAATATTTTTTCCCATTTTCTGTTATCCTGTAGTAAGTTCTAGGCTTACCAAAAGTTTTATCTGACTTAAATGACTCAATATAACCATTATTTTCTAGCCTTTTAAATGCAGAGTATAAGGTAGTTTCTTTTATTACATATTTACCATCCGTTATTTCTTTAACTTGTTTAGATATCTCGTAACCATAAGAAGGTTCATTTAGTAAAATATATAAAATTATAGTGTCATTATAACCTCTTATTGTATCGCTACTTATCATAAAACTTCCTCTTTTCAACTACTCTATCTGTCGTAGTAAATATACCATTTATTACTACGACAGGTCAAGTAATTTATTGTTATAAGTCTCTGTTTTTAGTTTAATAATTCTTATCTTTAATTAAGTTTTCTTATCCAAAATAAATATAAATAAGTTTTCTTAATAATAGATTAAATAATAGATGATATAATCTATATGTAATTAAAATGAGGAAAAATGAAAAGAAAAATCTTATATTGTTTATTAACGGTTGTTTTCACCATAACTTTGATGCAAAGCCCAGTATGTGCAAGTTCAGAGTTAGAAGAAAAAGTAATTTTTAATGATGAAAATGTAAAAAAAGAAATTATTAATGCTTTAATTGATGCTGATAATTTAATTGATTCAGCTAAGGTGCTTGAAAAAGATAAGGCAAAAGACTATGAACCTACAATTGAAGATATGAAAAATTTGAAAAAACTTAAGGTAGGACCAATTTTTGATAGTGAATCTAATTCTATAAACGCTAGTAGCCTTAAAGGTATAGAAACAGCTGTAAACCTAGAAACTTTACACCTATCATCTCTTCATTGCAGTGATTTATCACCAATTGAAGATTTAGTAAATCTAAAAAGTCTTTATATTAGCTATAATGATTTGGAAGATATAGGTTTTTTACAAAATTTTACAGAATTAGAAGTTCTTAATTTAAATTCAAATAAAATCAGCAATTTAGATGGAATAGATAAGTTGGATAAATTAAAAGACTTAACTTTATCTAGCAATAATATTGAGGATATTAGCTTATTAAGTACACTTGAGAATTTAGAAAATTTATATTTAATTGATAATAATATAAATAGTATAGAAGCAATAAAAAAATTAGTTAATCTAAAAGAATTAAATCTATCTGGAAATAAAGTAAAAGATATTTCTTCTTTAGAAACATTAATAAATTTAGAAAAACTATACATAAATGGTGAGTATACTGGGCCATATGAAAAGCCAAATCCAAATGGAAACTCAGTATCTGATATAAGTGCTCTAAAAAACTTAAGTAAACTAGAAGTTTTATATTTACAAGACTTAGTTTATATAGAAGATCTTAGCCCGCTTAAAGACTTAACAAATTTAAAATCTTTAATTTTAAGGGGTAACAAAATTGAAGATATTAGCCCATTAAAAAATCTTACTAATTTAGAAGTTCTATATTTATATAAAAATAATGTTAGTGATATATCTGCACTTGCTAATATGACTAAGATGAAAGAACTAAATTTAGCTGTAAATAAGATTAAAGATATTTCTTCTTTAAAAAATATGCATAATTTAAAAGATTTAAAAGTATATTCAAATGAAGTAACTGATCTTAGCCCAGTAAAAGATTGTAAGGCAGAGACTATGAATTTTTCTGATAACAAAATAATTGATATCTCCGTTTTCAAAGATTTAGCTGAAGCTGAAGAATTAGGATATCTTGTTGTGGAAAATCAAGCTGTAGAAGATGAAGCCAAGATAATAAACTTTGTAGAAAATGACGATAATATTGAATATATAGTTGAAAACCCACTTAACCTTGTTGATGGAGAAAAATTTAATATAAATGCAAATGAACCAATAAATAAGGAAGACTATGAAGATTTTGCTGCATCTAATTTTTTAGATAAATATAGCCAATCAGTTGATTTAATGAATTCTGAAGGTATAAAAGTTAAATCAGTAGAAGATAATTTTTCAATTATTATTCCTAAAGAAAAAGTAAAAGACGAAATGATCTTACAAATACCATATATGTCTTTTGGTTTAATTATTGGAGAAAATTCTGAAAATGAAGTTTATGGACAAGCTGGCGGTATTCTTAATTTGAAATTAAATCTATCAAATGACGGAAAAACTGATAATAAATTTGAAAAAATAAGGTTTGATGGAAAGAATAGAATAGAAACATCTGTTAAAATATCAAAAGAAAACTTCGAGAAAGCAGATACAGTAATTTTAGTAAATGGTCTAAAAGAAGTAGATGCTCTTACAGCCTCTGCTTTAGCTGGAAAAGAAAAAGCTCCAATATTACTAATAAATAAAGATAATACTCCAAAAATTGTAGAAGAAGAAATAAAAAGATTAGATGCAAAGAAGATAATTCTAATAGGTGGCCCAAATTCTTTATCCGATTCTGCTGTAGATTGTATTAAACTAGAAAAAGAAAGAATAGCAGGGCTAGATAGATTTGAAACTTCGGTTAAAATTGCAGAAATAACTAATATGACTGAAAATATAATCCTGGCAAATGGTGATACTTTAATAGATGCTCTCACATCATCAAGTCTAGCGATTAAAGAAGGCAGAAGTATAATATTAGTAAAAGAAAAAGAGATACCGAAAGCTGCTGAAAAGATAATAAAAGAAGCTGAAGATATTTTAATAGTAGGAGGGAAAAAATCAGTTAACTTAGATTTAAAAGCTGATAGAATCGAAGGAGCTAATAGATACGAAACAGCTATAAAAATAGCTAAAAGAGTTTACCCAAATTCAAATACTATTGCTTTAGCTAATTCTAATAATTATGTAGATTGTTTAGCATTTGGACCAGTAACTGGAAAACTAGAAGCTCCTATCTTACTAACTCAAAAAAATAATCTATCAGAAGAAACTAAAGAATTTATAGAAAAAGAAAATATATCTAAAATATATATACTCGGTGGAAAAGATAGTATATCAAATGAAATTTTCAACTAATAATAAAAAAAGAGCAGATATATCTGCTCTTTTTTTATATTATTTTATAATCTAGTCTATATTTAGGATTCCTTCCATATTTGTAATATCAATTGTATTTAATCCTTCTCCATAAGTATTATCATATGACTTTTCATCTCCAAATATATTTACAGTAGAACCCATAATATTTGCTAAACCTTCAACATCTTTTATATTTATCTTTGCATTCATAAAGTCAAAACTAATATTTCCAACACCATTAATTTCATTAATATTAATATCATAACTTAAATCATTTTCGACATTAATTACACCATCAATACTATCTATATTTAATTTTTCCATTCTAGAATTAAGATTTAATACACCATCTATATTTTCAACTTTCATATTTCTTATATCATTTTCTACCGATAATACACCATTTAAATCTTTCATTTCAATATCTAAATCACTCATATCTTCTAGATAAACCAGCAAAGTATATTTATTGAAAGGAAAACTAAAGCTATCAATATCACCTTTTGTGTTTATACTTAAGTTTCCATCTTTTATTGAGTATTCAATAATATTTTTTAAATCCATTTCTTTTTTAGTCATAGATATTAATTCAATTCTTGGATTTCCCTCTTTTACAACTAAGGCTAGGTTAAATTTATCAGATGTAATTTTTTTAATATCTTCATTGATATCTTCAGAACTTATAACTTTTCCATTTGTTAAAATATCATCGCTAGTCTTTAAAATTCCAATAGAATTATTATCAGAAACCTCATTTTTTATATTATCTCTATCAAATATTATAATAGAACCTGCTAGTAGAACTCCTAATACTAGAACAGAAATAAATGATATTAGTAAAGTATTTTTTTTCATATTATTTCTCCAATCTCCATTTTATAGAAATATACAAATTCTTGAAAGTTTTTATTAACCATTGAACAAATTTTAAAGTTAATAAAAATATAAATATTCCTAAGGCTACAAAAAATAAAAACATTAAAAAATTACTTACAGGATGAAGACTTAATATAGTTATTGGTGTTCCTAGAAATGTAGCTCCTGCCCCTGCTATAAGAGCAAAAACTATAGCAATCCCCCCCACAACTAAAGCTATGGAAAGTATAAATGCTCCTACAATCAAACCAACTATCGAAGAAAGTACTCCTAATATAACTGGAGATAAAACTATTAATCCCACTGCTATTAGAATATATTTTAAAGTCTTGTTTTCATTTTTATCTGCCATATTATCCGAATTAGCTTTTACTTTTCTTCTTATATTAGGTTCAAACCTTAAATATTCCCTTGCTATATATTCTGGCCTTCCAAGTTCTTGGGAAATCTGTTCTTCAGTTTTACCATTTTGAACTCCTTCAGCAAAATGCTGATCATAATCTATAATGATATCTTCAATGACATTATCTGGTAAATCTTTTAAATAATATTTAAGTAAATCTAAATAATTTTTCTTATCCATATTTTCCTCCAAGAAGTGCATTTACATTCTTAGTAAATTCAAACCATTCAACAACTTGAGCTTCATAATTTTCCAACCCCTTATCTGTAAGCTTATAATATTTTCTTGGGGGCCCACTTTGGGACTCTTCTAAATAAGTGCTTACATATCCATCTTTATCTAATCTTCTTAACAAAGGATAAATTGTTCCTTCTGAAATATTAATGTGATTAGATATTTCTTCCACCATTTCATATCCATAGTGATCACGAGATTTTAAGAGAGAGAATACTAGAAGCTCTAATACACCTTTTTTAAATTGCACATTCATTTTTTACCTCTCTTTCATAGCTATAATATAACACGAGGTATCTTATATTGCAAGGTACTAATTAGAATTAAGTATTGTTGCTAATAAAATAGCAATTAGTTATCTTATAATAATCTCAGAATTTAAAGATTTTCTTGGATTTCTATCAAAAAATATTTATAAAATAATAATAACTTTGACTAAATAATTATAATATATATATATGTAATTTAAGTGAAAATATTATTTGACTTGATAAAAAAATAAGTGTATAATTTATTTCACGGTCATAAGTTAAATATAATTTATTTTATGGTCCATTAGCTCAGCTGGTAGAGCATCTGACTCTTAATCAGAGGGTCCGGGGTTCGAACCCCCGATGGATCACCAAAAA